>CAYVXS010000299.1:0-4704 GCA_964454885.1 uncultured Pirellulales bacterium | reverse complement strand
AGACCCTGGTGTTTGTAATCCAGTTGGGTCAGATCATCCGAAAAATCACTAAAGTTATAGCCGACACCTACCTTGATATGATTGCCCAGATGGCGATATATCCCCACCAACACGCCGCTGCGGCTGTCCTCGGCATCCGGCAGGTCAAGCCTGCGCCCCTCGATCAGAGCATCCCAGCGGTGAACGAGGTGCCAGTCCGCGCGCAGCACAGATAGGTGGGCCCGGCTGTCGAAGAACTCAGGATCCTCTCGATCCTGGGCCACCTGGCCATATCGGTAGGCGTACTTGCCTCCCACGGTTAAACGGGGCGTCAGGTCATACATGATATCCAACGATCCGATGTGGCTGCGCTGGATAACGTCTGAAGCGGTATTGGTAACTGATACCTGATCGGCCGACGGCAGATTGTAGAAGTAAGTATACTTGAGCAGCGCATTCAGCCGGTCATGATGGACAGGACGATACGCATAGCCCAGGACCGCTTCCGTATAGTCGCCGTTATAGTAATCTCCCATGGAACTCTCACTCACGGCATAATTAAATTTGCCGATGAGCCGCCAATCATCAGACAACTGGTACTTCAAACTGTTTTTTAACAGCCAGGAGGTACGTTTGGAGGAACTGGTATCCGGCTGCTCGATGTTGTCGACCCGATATTCCAGGGCACTGGCAATTTTCAGTTTTTCGAACCCATAGCCCGCACTCACGCCCAGCGCTGTTCTCTCGACTTCGGCCGAAGTGTAAGGATCCTTTAGGGTTCCTAAATCAAGATTGGCACCCAAATTGATCCGGTCGAAAGCAACAAGTTTTACACCGGTAGAATGCGTCAGACCTGTGGGTACGTCCCCGTGGGTATACCGTTCTTCGAGGTAAACGCTGGCGCTGTCCGAATAACGGGTGCGGAAACCGGAAGCCATGTTGCCTTTCCTGGCAAGCAGACCATTGTCCGTTCTCTCGTTCTCTAGGGTATAATTGTTGTACAGCGTGGTCTTGTCGGAATACAAATACTCGGTCCCGAGCTTGCAGCCCGTCCCGAGATCTCCTCCGGAAACCTCACCGGTGACGTTGAACCTGTCGGTTAGGCGCAAACTGCCACCGGCACCGATGCGGCCGTTGTCGTCACGGTTGCCGCTCGCCTGAATCGTTTCCTGCACAAAACCATATGTCTTCCATCGTGCATGGGAATCGTACAGCAGCCGGACCGCCGCATCCGTCCGATCGCCCTCTTCCTGGGTTTCGGGTACTTCCGCGGCGTTGTCTTTGCGGCTGTCATGTCGCACACCCAAACCCACGGTCCAGTGCTCACCCATCCGGTAGTCAAGAGCCAGCTCTCCGGTTTCGGTCTCGAGACCCTCTTGCTGATCCTTCTTGTCCATCTTCAAACGTGCACTCAAACGGTCGGTAAAAGGCATCTCCGCAGTTCCACCGTATTGGGTCAATTCCCGGTCGGTGGCCAGTCCCGGTGCCGAATACCCCGCATCGAGATCCTGAAAATAGAAGGTAACCCGGCCGCGCCCGTTTTCAAAAAAGTCCTTGAAGCCTAAACTGGCATCGAGGCGATACGCCGATGCCTCTACTTCGCTGTCGTCAAAAGCATCCGGGATGCCGAAGTTGTACCCACCGTCGATGGAAGTCGTTGCCAGGACGCCCGGACCTTTGGTACGGCCCGTTTCGAGTTTGAGCCACGACGCCGAGGACTTGCGCAGGGTCAAATCCGCTCCACCCAGACTGTTTTCGATATCCGCTTCTTCATCCTGACTGGCGGTCACGCCGATTTTGACATGGTCATTGAACCAATAATGAACCCTCCCGCCGGCAGCCAGGGTGTCCGGGTCATAGAATCCCGGAGTGAATTCGTACCGAACCACCAGGAAAACGGGGTGCCCGCTGATTGAGCCGCTGTGCACCAGCAGATCGTCGTCCGCCGTTGCGGACAAGGGCTGTGCCAGCAGAATGCGTCCCTGCAGGCAATCGATGTCGTAATCGAGCACCGGTGTGAGGGTCTTGACCCCCAGAACGATCCCGGAATCTTTGTCACGGACTTCGATGCGTACCCGCTCGGAACCTTCCAGAACGTCCTGCCGGCGCAGGAAATAGAGCGATCCGTCCGTGCCGCGGAACTCATCGCGCCCAGCCACGGTACCCGGATCGGCTGCAAACCCGTCCAACAATAAGCGCGGCTCGCCAAAGCTGGTTGTGTCAAGAGGCTGGTAATGCAGATTGGCGCCGTATAGCCCCCGGTCTACGTGCGCCAGCTCATTATCGGTATACCCGATCTTGAAGTTGCCCCAGAGCCCGTAGGTTTCTTCTTTTTTCACCTTGACGTAGAATTTACCCTTGGTCGGCGCATCTTCCGCGACAGTGCTGTCATCACCGAAGGTCGGATAGTGGTAATCCGGATCCATACGCCGGAACAGGGCGTCGGGGGACTTGTCCATGAAATTGGTAAAGATCTCGTCCGGAGGTCCCTCCCGTGTATCGGCGCTCGCCGTCAGCGACCAGCCATTTTCGAATTTGCCGTTGGTATAGAACGCTAGACGACCCTGGAGGCTCATGTCTTCACTGTATTGCGGTTTATCCGGTGCAAGCAGTTCGGCCGGCCCGTTGGTCTTGTTGCCGGACACGGTCAGGTCGGCGATCCCCACAGTGAACCAGTCGCTCTGTTTCAGCGCCAGGTCGCGCAGGAACAACTCCCCGTTGCCGAATTTGTCCAGAACGGCCACTTCCACTGTATGCATACCTTCCGGCAGGATTTCTTCGGCCACGAAATTACCCGTGCCGTTCACGGGCACCTCGTATCCGGCCATCCACACCCCGTGTCCTTCGGGAATTGCGGTGCCGTGGGCCTGCACTGTGCCGCCGTGGAGGGAAATATTGCGATTGGCGATACGGCTCTCACCATAACCGGCCAGCAGTTCTTTGCGGGGATCCGCCTCGGCAATGGACCGATCGATATGGTCGGTCACCCACAGGGGCTGGGGAGTTGTCTCGTCAAAAAGCCCCTTGTCATCATATACCCTCACCAGGTATTGCAGCTTGTGAACCGGTGCAGAGAAGATCTTAAATTCCGGCTGCCATTGGGTCATTCCGTCAGCATCCATCTCGATGACCGCAATAGGCGTATCGCGGACCGACTGTTTCTCTTTGAAAATCCTAACCTCCGCCCGCTCAATAAAGCTGCGATAGTTGGTGTACAGGCGAAAACGCACCAGGTTTTCGGCAAACGTCGTATCCGCCAAATCCTGATAACGGATCGTGCGCGGCCAAGCGGTTACGTTCAGTCGCGGTTCCAGCTTCAAGCTGTCGTGCTTGAATTGGATTTGGGCGTTTTCAAGGGCCACGTCGGTACAGCGCTGCACATCCGAGCTGCATTTTTTCGGATCATCGAGCGGTTTTCCGTCCACCGTGATACGCATGTGATTCAAAGCAAAGGGATCGACCGGATGCACCTCGCGGATCAGAGGGGTGACCTCCACCCCCTCATAGTCATCGCGTACGATCATTCCATCATAGACCACCTTCACTTCGACACGTGATGTATCGGACTCGATAAACCCGGCGTTGACCACATCGTCGGACTGGATATAGCCGCGGCCGTCGAACTCCGCCTGCCCCTCCGTCAATCCCATCTTCTCGCTGACGGCCGCCATGGCCCGGCGTGCGCGCGCCATGGACAAGCCGATGTCATCCCCATAAACCGCGGCAGTACGCCGATCAAGCCGTTTGTTGCCGGTATAGCCGACAAACTGCAGGCGAACATCGGTCTTGTCGTTAATCTCATCCATGATGCGGCGCAACGTGTCGGTGAAACCATCCGGAATTATAGGTTCTCCGTTTTCAAAAAGAATCGGATCGATGCCGCCCAACGCCGAATTGTACACACGGGTCACGATTTCGGCACCGGGGGCGTCCGGACACAGTTGGGGCTCGTCGGGCAGATCCTGCAGCGGGTCGTCGTGCCAGAACGCCACTTCCACGCGCCGATTCAGCGCCCGTCCTTGTTGCGTATCGTTGGAGGCGACGGGCTGTGACGCCCCGCGCCCCTCGCTTTGAACGGCGGCATTGGGCAAGCTCATATTATCCTGAACATCGAGTGCAACGCGCCGGGCAACCGCTTTGGAGAGCCCGACAGGGTCCCCGTAGATGCGTTTGTCCCGTCCCTTCAGCGGAATGTTATCGGTGTAGGCGGTAAACTTGACGACCAAATTCTGTTTGTCGCCAAGATGGCTCATTGCCTGCTTGACTTGCCGCAGAAATTTTTCCGGGACACCCAGCATACCTTTGTCGTAATGAAGGGGTAAAATTAGGTTTTTAATACACGCGCGATGTGAGTGACCATCCTTGTAGCGCAGCTTACAGACGGTTTCGGTCCGGCAGACCTTGATACGGTTCACCTCGCAGGGAACGACTACTTCTTTCTCGACCTGCTTTTCGCTGATTTCGTCATACCAGACCTGCGCTTCAACGCGCCGGTTGAGCTGCCGCCCTTTTTCGGTAGTATTATCGGCCACCGGCACACTGTCGCCAAGTCCTTCATAGGAAATGGCTTCGGGAGGTAGGTTCAGCATGCGCTGGCAATATTCGGCTACGGTGCCCGCCCGTTCACGCGATAGCTCGACGTTGTCGCCGTATTGTTCTATCACTTCACCCCTGAGCGGCAGGGAATCGGTATGGCCCACAAAGTGGAGTCGCACATTGGTGCGA
>CAYVXS010000298.1:0-4716 GCA_964454885.1 uncultured Pirellulales bacterium | reverse complement strand
TAAAAATATTATAACCGCTTTTCGCCTGATTTCAAAGAGTTTTTACGAGAAGGTGTGAGTTAGTTCGGCGGAAAAATAAAGGAACACTCCGAACCGCTCCCGATAGAATGACAAAAAACCTTATAAAGTCGATATTATTCCTGTACCGACAAAAGAGCTTACGGAACTACAGTTTCTCCTGATGTCACCCCATCGGGTTCAGTTGATTTAACTTTTTCGGGTTCTTTTTGATCCTCGAGCAACTCCGAAAGTTTAACTTTCAGGTTCTTGGCTTTATAGTCCGGAATTTCGTAAATCCATCCCTTATGCTTTGCTGTGAATTCCTTTGCATTATCATCGGCAAGTAGCTTCGCTTCTTTCGCCTTTAACTCCTCTTCGGAATCGTCTTTCTTTATATCCTCCGCAGTGGGTCTCCTGCCCATAAACCTGGCGCTGCAGGTAACAAATGTCTTATTATTTTTTGCGGCGATATTAACAGTGTACTCGGTTGAATCTTTTAATCTGCAGATGAATTGCCTGTCAAAAGACAAATCGTTGGAATCTTTCGTAACATCGGAAAAGCTCAAATTAGTTAAGGCATTGAACACGTTCTGTCCCTCGGTGCTTTTGAATTTTTTGCCGGGGGGAACGTTTTCCATCTCGATACCGCCTCCCTCCTTCGCCTTCAGGACATAATTACCATCGGGGGAGCTGACCGAAACCGACTCTATGTCGTCGCGTTTTACCGAAAGGAGCTGCTGATCGATAAAACTCATCACATCGGTTGTAAACCACGGCACGTTTTGTGCAATGTAAACTTTGTCATCCGAAGCCAGTCTCACATAGCTGCCCTGACCGACGTCTCTGGTTTTTCCTATAATGATACCCGTCAGCAGCGTCGAATCCGGCTTGAAGAATTTTACGACGGTCCGGGCCTTATCCTCCGTCACCTCGAGGTCATCGTAATTTTCAGCTTTATCGGTAACAAACTGTGTTCTTTCAATTTCCATGCACTTTGAGATTAAATCATTAATCTGACTTATCATTGCCGGATAATTCTGCTTATTGACAACCACAAAACCGTCACCCTGGCGCTTCAATGTCACGGCGTTGGCGTCTTTTCCGATAACGATGCTGTCGATATCAGCCGGATCAAGCCCCTGCACAAGATACGTCGGTTCACCGGATGTAACCGGGGGCCTGTTCGTCGATATCCGGGACTGTATGACAGCCCAAACCAGCATGACAATTGCAACAATACCCAATATCACGAGTTTTTTGTTACTCATCTGGAACACTCCTGCTTTTTTTACTGTAATATGAAAGCCGAATCATATTGTTTTCGAATTTTGAATTTTAGTCATATTGAATTTGTTTCGTGCTTCGGATTCAGAATTCAGGATTTCCGCCGTCAAGCGATCAGGCATCGCTGGAATGACTTATATAATGCCTTTTCTTCGCACTTCGATAGATACCCAAAACCACGGCAATTATCAATATAGCCACCGGAGCGGTTAACATATTCAAACCTTCAAATATATTGCCCAAATGCTCGATACGCTTTCGCTTGTTCAACTTTACTTCGTTCAATTGCTGCTGTGCCTCGCGTATTTTCAGTTGAATATCGTGCTGGGCTTTTATCGAACTGTCTATAACAACATCCTGATCCCCTTTTGCCTGGGAGAGAATATTTTGCAGCTCACTTTGTAATCCGGCAATTTGTGCATTCAACTGTGTCACTTCCTGGGCCGTCTCTTCCTCCGCCTGCTTTTCAATCTCATCAATCTTAATAAACGGCCGCTTGAAGTTCCCGCGAGACCTGATTGAAATCAAATCGCTCGAACCACTCAAATCATCGATTATATTGAACAGCAAAGCACTGTTGTCACCGACAACAACCGGCCCGAAAAACGAATTACCATAAGCCAAAACATCGCTGATAAAATCGACGTCTGAAAAAACCGCTACCGCACAATCTTTCTGCGCCTCGGCAAGACCTTTTATCCGCTTTTTGCTCTTTATGGTCTCGTTCGGGTCGTTAGGGTCCTGCGTTTCGGTTTCAATCTCGATACCTTCGGGAAAGTTGCTCTTAAAATGCCCGGTTAAAAGATAGCCCATGTCCACCGGTTTCGTGCCGCTGACGAACCTGCTCATCAGGACCGAGGGATTGAGAGCAATAAGCTCATACGAGTTGCTTACTGTAAAAGTATTTCCCTCGTTCGTAGTCATAATAAGGGGTGTTTTTTGTATATCAGATTTATTTTCTTCCGGCTGGTTCGGTTCTTCAGCAACCTCTTTAAGAACTCCCGCGAACAGGACTCTGACTTCGTTCAGCTCCGCCGTCGCGACATCATCCTTATTGAAACACCCCTTTACAAGTTTAAGCAAACCGATAATCGGTTCCGGCCTGCTGGCTCTGCTGATAGCCCGCGTTTCAGCGAGTTTTTTGTCACCGGCAAAAGTATCCGCCGGCATCTCAAGGCCCCATTTCCGAAGAAGCACATTCAAATCGGAGCTGTGAGACTGCTGCTGCATACCCATCCGCATGGCCATCTGGTTTTGAGCGTCCACATAGCAATAGGGATCGACACAAATAATCGTTCTGCCGCCCTTTAGAACATACTGGTCTATCGCAAACAATGTTTTTTCCGGAAGCTTCTTCGGATGAATAACCAGCAGGATATCTACATCGTTAATGTCATTGACGTCCGCGGGGACTTCCGTAACTTCGTATTTCTTTCTCAAATGCTCGATAATGACCCACGGCGACTTCGGACGCTGGCCCTGGCTCAGCATCATCTGGGCCATGTACCCACTCATATCGTCACCCATAATCGGCAGTGAGCTTATTACACCGATTCTGGTTTTCTGCCGGGTGATTGCCGTATCAATCAAATAGCTGATGTCGTACTCGACGAAGTTCTGCCGGTCCGGAGAAAAGAACGGGATAACCTTTTCGACTCCGAACTGTGTCTGCACAACCAGGCCGAAGAAAAAGTTCTCCTCCTCTGTAATGCGATATTGCTGCAGGCCGTACCGCATCGCATCCACTTCATCGTCGGAGAAAGGCCTCGGGTCAATTACCTGCAGCTCGACCATTCCATGAGACTGCGCGACGTATTCTTCCAGCAGGGCTTTGACGAATTCGTAATAGTTATTGAAATACTTAATCTGGTCCGGTCCTTTGAGTGCAGCGGTTTTCGCATAATATAGTTTGGCTTTAATCGGCTGATTCAGCTTGGCCAAAATCGCTTTTGTACCGTTCGAAAGTGTGTATAGCTTCTGCTCGGTGATATCCACTTTCCAGGACTTTCCGATATTCTGAGATATACTTATCGCCGAAAATATAATTACAAAAACAAAACCGGCTCCAATAATTGCTCGTATTGTTCGGTTCATTATGCAGCCTTCCTTTCATCCAAAACAATACCGCAGGCGGCAATCCACCCTATTATCAACAATATGAAATACGAAATGTCGGTAAAATTCAGCACGCCCCTCTGGATCGATTCGAAGTGGGACTGAAAGCTCATCCCTTCGATTGCCGAAACCAGACCGGCTGGCAAAAACGTCGAGACGTAATTCAGCGTCGTCGGCATACCCGCGAAGACAAGAATCGCACAGGCAACCACCGAAAGCACAAAGCTGATTACCTGGTTCTTACTAATCGCCGAGAAGAAACATCCGATGGCAAGAAAACCGCCGGCCATTAAAAAGCTGCCCAAGTACCCGGTAATAATCAAGCCGATATCCGGATTACCGAGATAACAGACCGTAATCACCATCGGGAAAGTCAGTGCCAACGCAATTGCCAGAAATATCCAGGCGGCGAAAAATTTCCCCAATACTGCCTGCGTAATTGTCACCGGCAGGGTAAACAGCAGCTCGATTGTCCCGACCTTGCGCTCCTCGGCCCATAGACGCATCGCCACAGAAGGCACCATAAATATAAACAACAAAGGCAGGTTCATAAAAAACGTTCTCATATCGGCCTGCCGCATTTCGAAAAAGCCCTCTTTGAATGTCAGGTACCCCGAGAAAAACAAAAAAATCACGAGGAACACGTACGCAAGAGGTGTGGTAAAATAACTTTTTAATTCCCTCTTGAATACCGCCCAAAAACTATTCATTTTTGTACTCCCGAATATAAAATTATGCACTTTTCGTCATTGTTATCTTACGAAAGACAGCATCAAGATTGCACTTGTACTGCTCTTTTAACTGGGCCGGTGTCGAATCGGCCAATATGCGACCTCTGGCAATGATGATTGTCCTCGAACATATAGCCTCGACTTCTTCGAGGATATGCGTAGAGATGATAATGCACTTGTCCCTGGCCATATTATTGATGAGCTTCCTGACCTCGTACTTTTGATTGGGATCGAGACCGTCGGTAGGCTCATCCAGAATCAAAACGTCCGGATCGTGAATTAATGCCTGGGCCAGTCCCACCCGTCGTTTGTATCCCTTCGAGAGCGTCTCGATTGTCTGA
Organism: uncultured Pirellulales bacterium; assembly: GCA_964454885.1. Lineage (GTDB taxonomy): Bacteria > Planctomycetota > Phycisphaerae > Sedimentisphaerales > Anaerobacaceae > JAFGPS01. The sequence continues at coordinate 245 of CAYVXS010000298.1, read as the reverse complement.
TGATATACGGATTCGATCGAGCACATAGGGACAATTTTATCCAGTATTTGCTTTCGTTCCCTGCCCGCAACTTTCCTGACATCGCAGATAAAATTCAAAAATCCGCCCACGGTCATCTCGTTATATGCAGGCACATTTTCCGCCAGGTATCCGAGCACGCTTCTTACCCCGATGGGATTTTTCAAAATATCGTACCCACAGATGGTCGCAGTTCCGGAATCGGGCCGCAGGAAACAGGCCAATAT
>CAYVXS010000297.1:225-4752 GCA_964454885.1 uncultured Pirellulales bacterium | reverse complement strand
CGATGGGCCGGGGAGATTTTTGTGCAGTTCGACGATACGGCCAAATATTTCGATTAGAAAAAAGTTCGTGTTGTCGGCTGTCCCCTTCGGGAGGAATTTAACAAACCTCAGCCGGGAAAAGCCATCGAACAACTGGGGCTCGATAAAAACAAGAAAACGCTGCTTATAACAGGCGCTTCGAGCGGTTCGGCGAATATTAACTACGCTATATGCTCCCTGTTCGATAAATTGGATAATTTTGCGAACAACTGGCAGATTGTTCACCTGACCGGCCGGGCCAATTTCGAGCAAATCAGCGGCAAAAACCTGAATCCCGAAATCAATTACATAATATCAGGATATTTCGACGACATGCCGAACCTTTTAGCAGCAGCAGACCTGGTCATAGGCAGAAGCGGCGCAGTCAGCGTGGCCGAATTCGCTGCCGCAGGTGTCCCGGCGATATGCATCCCCTACCCTTATCATAAAGACAGGCATCAGTACTTAAATGCAGGCAAACTGGTCGATATGGGGGCGGCGGTAATTGTCGATGATTTGCCGGACAAGGAAGAATTTTCAAAACGGCTGTGGTCGGTGCTGGAAAATCTGATGAAAGACGAAAACAAAAGACAAGAAATGGCAAAAGCAGCCAAAAAAATATCGAATCCACAGGCGGCCTCGACAATAGCGGAAAAACTGCTTAAGACTCCGTAGCAAAAATGGTTTGACAGGAAAGTCCAAATCGTTAATAATGTTTCTTCTGGCGTTTTTGAGGACGGGTTTAAGCCTCCGTGCCGGATTCATTGGAAAAATGCCGGAAAACTGAACTGATGTATGTCTCGAAACACACATAAAGTTCTGCAAAAGCTCGGTTGTCATACTTACATAAAGGGAAAGAAATTGAGCAGGTTCCGTAATACACGCCGTGATTTTTTGAAACAATCGATGTACTTTGGGACCGCCGCGTTCGCCGCCGGTCATACCGACAAACTTTTTGCGATGATTTCCGCCGAACCGAAAACACGGATGAAATTCGGGCTTGTTACCTACCTGTGGGGCAAAGACTGGGACCTTCCAACCCTGATTGCAAATTGCGAAAAGACAAAGTTGTTCGGAGTCGAGCTGCGTACCCAGCATGCTCACGGTGTCGAAGCAAATCTCGACGCGCAAAAACGCAGCGAGGTCAAAAAACGCTTCGAAGATAGTCCCGTCACACTTGTGGGCCTGGGAACAAACTTCGACTTCCACCATACCGACCGAAAAAATCTCGAAAAAAATATCGAAGAGGCAAAGCAATATATCCGGCTCAGTCACGATGTCGGCGGCTCCGGCGTGAAAGTCAAACCGAACAACATCCCGCCGGATGTCCCGCGAGAAAAAACCATCGAGCAGATAGGCAAATCGCTCAATGAATTAGGGCGTTTTGCTGCTGACTTAGGTCAGCAAGTCCGGTTGGAAGTTCATGGGCAGTGCGCACCGCTTCCTATAATAAAAGCTATTATGGATGTCGCCGACAACCCCAATGTCGGCGTCTGCTGGAATTGTAATCCCGAAGACCTCCAGGGACAAGGGCTGGAATACAATTTCAATTTAGTCAAGGGACGTTTCGGTGACACCGTGCATGTTCGAGAATTAAATATGGGTGATTATCCATACCAGGAGCTTATCAATCTCTTGGCGGCGATGGACTACTCCGGATGGGTCCTGCTCGAAGCTCGCACCGATCCACAGGACAAAATTGCCGCTCTTAACGAACAACGCGAGGTTTGGAATCAAATGCTCGTAAAGGCACAATCCTCGAAACCTAAAACCGCGACAGGAGTCAACATAACCGAAGGCGAAAACAAGGTAACGGTGGAAATCAACGGTAATCTCTTCACTGAGTATATTTACAGCGGTGAGACCAAACGCCCTTATTTTTATCCCGTCATCGGACCGACCGGAGTCGCCGTCAATCGTAACTGGCCCATGAAGGACGTCGAGAACGAAGAACACGACCATCCGCATCACAAATCGCTCTGGTACACTCACGGCTCGATAAACGGCATAGATTTCTGGACTTCCGGTGACAGGAACGGCAACGTTGTCCACGATAAATTTCTCAAAATCGAATCAGGGAAAGATATGGGGATCATCCAGTCCCAAAACAAGTACGTGGCCCCCGACGGGACCATCGTTTGCACGGACACACGGACACACAAATTCTACAACCGCCCGGACTGCCGGGTGATGGACTTCGAGATTACATTCCACACCTCACAGGGCGAAGTTATTTTAGGTGATACCAAGGAAGGTTCGATGGCCATCCGCTTAGCTCCGACGATACGACTCAAAGGCCCCGTGGGGCAGGGACATATTATCAACAGCGAAGGCGTTCGCGACGGCCAAACATGGGGCAAACGAGCAGCCTGGTGCGATTATTACGGCCCCGTCAACGGTGAAATTGTCGGGGTGGGGATTTTCGACCATCCGCAGAATCCTAAACATCCGACATGGTGGCACGTTCGCGATTACGGCCTGTTCGCGGCAAATCCGTTCGGCGTCTCCGACTTCGAACGCAAACCCAAAGGAACCGGCAATATCACGATACCCGCCGGGGAAAATTTGACCTTCAAATACCGAATCTTTATCCACAAAGGCGACAACGAGCAGGGAAAAGTCGCCGAGCATTACAGTGAATATGCGTCAACAAAATAAGCGAAACTATATACGAAATTGACGAAAGCAATAATATTAGGAGACATGCAATGAGTAAGTTAAGTCGTAGAGATTTCATTAAAAGTTCGATGATCGCCGGTGCGACAATGGCGGTAGCGGCTCCGTTCTCAAAAGTTCGCGGCGCCAATGACGATATTCGTATCGCTGTCATTGGCACAGGTGGTCAGGGCAGCGGACACTGCCAGCAATGGAGCCGCCTGGAAGGCGTTCGCTTGGTGGCTATTTGCGATGCGGATACTTCTCAGGCCGAGAAGGCCAAAACCAAAGTAAACATGCCGAACTTAAAAGTCTATCAGGACCTCCGTAAGCTTTTAGACGACGAGAGCATCGACGCCATATCGTCCGCAACGCCGAACCACTGGCACTCGCTGGTGACGATATTGGCATGTCAGGCCGGCAAAGATGTCTATATCGAAAAGCCGGTATCGCATGAAATCTGGGAAGGCCGCAAAATGGTCGAGGCCGCCCGCAAGTACAACCGAATCGTACAGACCGGCACACAGAAGCGCTCTTCAATGGCCCACAAAGAGGCCTTCGAGTGGATAAAGGCAGGTAATATCGGCGCAATTAAATGGGTCCGTGGTTTATGTTATAAAAATCGCGGCCCCGGCAGCAATGGAATCGTTACCGCCACAAACGGACCGAATCCCCTTCCCGCGAGTATTGACTATAATTTATGGTGCGGTCCCGCCGAGATGATGCCGCTGCGGCGCGAAAAGCTGCACTACAACTGGCACTGGGTCTGGAACACTGGTTGCGGCGATATCGGAAATCAGGGAGTTCATGAGATGGACCTGGCCCGCTGGGCGCTTGGTGACAGCGCCAGGACGCTTCCCACATCAGTATGCAGCTTCGGCGGCAGGTTCGGGGTCTTCGATGCAGGCCAGACACCAAACTCACTAATCAGCTTTTATGACTATAAGCCGGCACCATTGATTTTTGAAGTCCGTGGATTACCGCCTAAAAAGGGCGCCCGTGGAATAGATACCTTCCCGCGCACAGGTATTAACGTAGGTATAATAGTCCAGTGTGAAGGCGGTTACTGGGCTGCAAACGATGGCGGCGGTTTTATCTGGAACAATGATGGGACCAGGACCGATACACGTTTCTCCGGTCGTGGCGGCGACAATCATTACCAGAACTTCATCGACGCCGTCCGAAGCCAGAAAGTCGAAGACCTCCACGCCGATATAGAAAAGGGACATATCTCAAGTGCACTTTGCCATATGGGCAATATTTCCTATCGCATCGGCCAACACAAACCCAACGAAGAAATCAAAGAGACCATCAAAAATAACAGCGATATGATGGATTCTTACGAACGGATGATGGCCAATCTACAAGCCAACGAAATCGACTTTGCCCAAGAACCTATGACAATCGGCCCGATGTTGACAATGGACCCCGATACCGAGAAATTCACAGGCGAAGACAGCGAGTGGGCCAATATGTATCTCAAGCGTAATTACCGCGAGCCGTTTGTTGTACCGGACCAGGTCTGATGAAGTTTGCTCTGTGCAATGAAATGTTCGAAGGCCGGCCGATGGTCGAAGTTTGCTCGATAGCAAAGCGGCTGGGTTACGACGGGATTGAAATCGCGCCGTTTACCCTTTCGGCTTCGGCGGAGGATATTTCCACAAACCTTCGCAAAGAAATCCGGCGAATTATTTCCGATATCGGCCTCGAAACCGTCGGTCTGCACTGGCTTTTCGCCGGGCCGACCGGCTTGCACATTACAACCAACGATAAAAAAATCTGGGGCAGGACAAGGGACTACTTGTCCTGCCTCCTTGATTTATGCAGCGACTTAGGCGGCAAAGTTTTAGTTCT
>CAYVXS010000297.1:0-215 GCA_964454885.1 uncultured Pirellulales bacterium | reverse complement strand
ATTACTTGTATCCGTTCTGGACAAAGCCGAAAAACTCGATCTGACCATCTGCCTTGAGCCACTTTCTCCCGTCGAAACCGACTTTATAAATACAGTCGCACAGGGGATGGAAATGATCAGGCAAATCAATCATCCCAATTTGAAGATTCATCTCGATGTCAAAGCCATGTGTTCGGAAACAAAGCCCGTGCCGGACATTATCCGCTCTGTTCTCG
>CAYVXS010000296.1:0-4757 GCA_964454885.1 uncultured Pirellulales bacterium | reverse complement strand
TTTTGCTCAATTGCAGGATGCAATTCCTCGACGGTCGCTGGTTCATATCGAAAAAGCAAATAAGCATCATCCTGTCCCGAATCTGGTCTGGAATGAGACTTGTTTTGATACCTTCGAATCCAGGCAGATTCCTGCCGACTAAAGAAGCTCCAAGCCTTGTTCCTTTTTTATTTTGTATAATTATTTTAATATTCTTTTGGCCGCACAATACATCACCCTTGAAAACTGTAGTTTCATAAAGGCTTTCGGAGTCCGGCTCTGCAACAACAGAGTAATGCATATCAGGCATATAATCTGCATGAAAGCGGCCGTTTGCGTCTGTTATAAAATCCCCCATAACCCCAATGCTGTATAAGGGCGATTTTATCACAACAGGAATACCTTCGACAGGCTTTCCCTGCTCATTCACTACGAGCCCCTCAATTATGCCACCTTTCGAGAGGATGCAATTAATTGTTTTTGCACTGTCTTTTTCTATTAGTACATCGGTTTGCCGGAACGGGGCATGTCCCTCTTCGTCGATTGAAATGACGTGATGATAACCTGTCGGGATTTCTTCTATTCTATAAAAGCCGGATTTGTCTGTAGATGTTGCGATAAAAGTTTCTTTGCTCGCTGAGGGATGGTCTTTGGCGTCCCACAATTGTATCTTCGTTATATTTATCGGCTTGCCGTCTTCATCGACTACATTTAAGAATAATTGGCCATACTCGATGCCGTTCGTCGTATCTTGTTTTTGATGTAAGACAACAGGTGCAATTTCCTGTGTTTCTTTTATCGTATTGAGCTGGCCTATAGTAAAACTTTCGTCCAAATAATTATCTGCCCGTATGTTTAACTCATACTCCTGAAGCTGCGGCAGGACCGAAAACTCAAATCGACCTTCATCATCAACATATATTCTTTGTGAGATGAAAGTACCCCACGTCCATTTTTTCAAAACTAATATCATCCTGGCACCTGAAATCGGCCGGCCTTGCGAATTTGTAACAGTGCCTTTTAGAGTTAGTGCAGGAGCAAGCCGTATTTCGATGTTTTCGGTTTGACGGCTGATATCTACTACAGTTGCAAGATTACGCTCTACGTTTCGTGCCAAAAGACATATCCCACTTCGCGGTTCCCATGAGGCAAGCCATCCGATAACAAAATTACCTTCATTATTGCTTAATACGCAAGGCCCCATTGGTACTGCTTCTACGATCGTACCCGGGACGGATTCGCCGTCAATATCAACCACTTTTCCAGTGACAACTCTCGCCGGTTCTAATCGTATGTGCAGTTGTTTTTGGCCCGGTTGTAGTCTGCCGTAATTTGCCTGTTTGTGTTCCTTATCAACAGCATAAAAGTATCGTGTTTTATCGGATAAATCACATGTAAATCGGCCGCTATCGTCAGTTGTATATTCCTGTTTGGAAACACTCTCAGTAACTTTAACATTCGATAGAGCATTTCCCTGTTGGTCGGTAACTGTAATAGTTGCAATATCTGTAGTTTCATTATCTTGCGGGAGAATCAATTCGCTTTTAAATTCGGCATCTTGTGCCGATTTAGCGCCGAATGTGGCGGCTGATAATAAAAATAAGGCCAATATATATTTTTTTGAGTTCATTTGAATGTCCTCTTTTTAAAAAAAAAGACCTCTCGACTCCCCTATTTCTTATGAGTAAAGGAATACTGTATATTTAGACGCTGCAAAAGGGGAATTTGTTACGGTAAAAAATGGAAATTTATGGTAGGAGTGGTCCTTAGTAGCTGCCCCTTCGAGAGACTCTGGGTAATTTATTTTCTGCCTGTGGTGGCTTTTAGCCAGTCTTGCAGGTTTTTGGCTAAAATTTCCACGTCCTGTTTTTCCATAATGTGATTGGTGATAGTTTCCGGGATATTTAGTTTTTCCATGGCCTTGCGGGCTTTTTGCCAGAGTCGCTGTTCTTTTTGCTCTGTTTCGACCAGATACAATTCACTTACAAGATTGCTGAGCTTGCCCAGCATAATAGTATCGAGATTTGCGTAATAGTTGGAAATTTTCGCTTTTTGATATTCCGAATATTCGTTTTTAGCCATAAAGTGCTCTCTCTTGTATCTTGTTCTTTGCAGTGATGCGCAGCTTCGCAGAGTAGCATACCCGAATGGTCAGCAGAATGCAAGTGCATAAGTTATAAGTACATAAGTCATACGTACGTAAGTGCATAAGTGCACAAGTCTTAATTCCTGTGCCCTTGTGCTCCTATGCTCTTTTGCTCTTATTTCCCTGTACTCCTATGCTCTTGTTTACCTGTGCTTTTTACTGGCTTTGCATCGATAACCGGCTATAATCTCGTTAATTTTAATAGGATTTTGAACTCAGGATGAGAACAGGAATGCTAAGCAAGATTTTAATATCTGTCATTTTAGTCATACTGATTTACCCTGCTCCGGCTCTGGCCTTCGCCGAGACGAGTGAAAATACTTTCGCAGCGAATAATACGGGGATTGCCGGCGAAGAGGGGGAGGCTTTTGCCGGAAACGATTTACATCTGACGTCAAGCGAGGCAATCACCTATAAACTGAGTACCGGCGAGCATATTCTCGTATTCCCAGCCCCCGCGTCTTCCGACGCGAGTCGGGGCGGCGGGCAGGGTAAATTTTCGATGTCGATTAACACTCAGCAATTTTCCTGTGATAACGCGGTAATCTGGCTGTTACCTTCTTCTGCTGGGGCGGGGAAACCGGCCGATGCTAAGTGGGACGCGATAGTTTATTTGCAGGGTAATGTTTTAGCTGAAAAAGCCGGACAGGTACAGACTACCACGATTGGTGGTTCATTCATGGAAGATAAGCAGACGATTGTTCGTTTTGTTGTAAACGGGAAAATTTTGGTAACAGCCGATAAGAAGGAATCTGCCGATCCTCGCGGTTTGGAGCTTTATACGAAGGCATATAATTTAATCCGGGCGGTAGATATCGAGTTATCGAGCCCCGAAGCCGAGCCTGAGGCCGTTAAGCTGCAAAATGCATTGAAAGAAAAGCCTATTACAATATCTTCGGTCGAGTTAGAAAACAAGACAGAACGGAAGATAACAGCACAGCCACAACCACCTGTGGAAAAGCCTTCTCAAGCACCGGATGCTGCCCCGGAAGGTTCAGGGATAGCTAAGAAGTTTGATTTGAACTTAAAGTCACCGATAAATCTTTCTCCCGCCGGTGAAACGCCACTTGATTATGAGTTGAATGAGGATGAAAAAAGCTTTACAGTAATGGGCAGGTTTTATCTTTGGCAAAAAAAGGATAACGGTGTTTTGCTGGAATTACAGGCGGATTATGCAGTTGTATTTTTGCCGGAAGAAGAGGCTGGGACAAACCAGGGAGATAATAGCGGGCTTGATAGTTTTTTTGCCCGCGGAGAGATTAAAGCGATCTATTTGTCAGGCGATGTTGTGATGGCGGAAGGCCGGCGTACGATTCGGGCCGATGAAATTTACTACGATTTCGAGCAGGAAAAGGCGATTGTCATAAATGCGGAAATGAGAAATTTTGATGTGACAGGCGGGATTCCTATTTACATCAGGGCGGCAAAATTGCGGCAGTTGGCGGCAAATAAATTTTCTGCCGAAAATATAACGCTTACGACCAGCGAATTTTACCTGCCTCAGATATCGCTAAACGCTGCGAGTGTGATTATCACTGATAACAGCGAGGTGGAAGAGGAACAAAATAAAGCTTCAACAAGCGATTTCGATGTACAAATGCACGATGTTCGTATGAACTATTATGGCAAGACGATTTTTTATCTGCCTTATATGCGAAGTAATATGCAAAGACCTGATGTTCCGATTAAAAGTGCACATGTCGGAAACGATAATACTTTTGGAACTTATATAGAAACCCGATGGTACCTGGCACGATTATTGGGATTAGCGGAACCGGAAGGTACGGACAGCACACTGGCGCTGGATTATTATGGCGACCGAGGCATTGGAGGTGGAGTAGCAACCGAATATGAAAGGGAGGATTATTTCGGAAGGATGTTAGGTTATATTATCCATGATGACGGCGAGGACCGGCTCGGCAGAAACAGTTCGCGTAAAAATCTTAAGCCGCCGCACGAGCTTCGTGGTCGTTTTCGCTGGCAGCACAGGCATTTTTTGCCTTATAGCTGGCAACTGACAACCGAAGTAAGCTACATCTCCGATAAGAATTTCATAGAAAGTTATTATCGCGATGAATTCAATGTGGACAAAGAGCAAGAGACTCTTGTTCATTTGAAGCGTATCGAGGATAACTGGGGGCTTTCCTTTTTCGGTAAAGTGCGTTTGAACGACTTTATGAACGAGCTGGAGGAATTGCCGACAACCGAATTTCACTGGACAGGTCAGTCATTTTTTGACGATAGACTGACATTCTATAGTGATAATCAGCTAAGCCGATTCCGTCAACGTTATGCTTCAGACAGCAATCAAATTGGTTCGCAGGAATTTTTCACGTTTATGACGACCAGAAACGAGGTCGATATGCCGATGTCAATTGGCAGGACAAAAGTTGTGCCGTTTGTAGCAGGAACTCTCGCATACGAAGACGGCCTGGGTTTCTACAGAGATCTTGATGGCAGTACGGGAGTGCGTGAGGATGAAGTTTGGTTCAGCGAAACGGGAGTCCGTATTTCGCCTCAGCCGTTCTGGAAGATATTCCCGCGTGTTGAATCCAAGTTATGGGACATAAATCAGTTACGTCATATAATTGCACCGAGTTTTACTGCGGTTGGATACACCCAGAGCGATTCC
>CAYVXS010000295.1:0-4758 GCA_964454885.1 uncultured Pirellulales bacterium | reverse complement strand
GATGCTTTCGAAATGGAAGATTACGAAAACGGTTTTTTACAGGGAGAACTTACATTACCAGTTGGATTACCAGTAGTAAGTGGCGGCGTCGAGGTAGCAGTAGCCAGCCCAAGACACGCAAAGCAGCTTATCTTGGAATCCAGACTATTCTGGAGCAAAGCAAGCGGGTTTTGTGGTTTCGGCTGGCCCGTTCCCTTTTGGTGCAAACTATGGGAAAGCCAAATATAAACGTATTCCATTGCCAAAATTTCTTGAAAGAATCGGTTGGTGGTTGATTAATCCAGGACGCATTTGGAAATATAAAAGACCAAAAAATCCAGAACTCGAACTGGAAGCTATCACACGAGCAGATAATCCAGTAGGGCAGGGAAGGAAAGAGTGTAAATAAATTTTTTTATAGATTCTATGTATTTACTAAAAATATATAAAATGATTCAACAAAATATTTCAATTATTCTTCTAATAGTAGGGGTATTTTGTTTTTTTATTAGTGGTGTAGTTTATCCGATTGTCCGATATTTAATTATAAAGAAACATTTGCCTCGATTAAACAAGCTTAACCCGCCTGGTTGTAAGAAAATTGAATTCGATATGACTTTATGGTGGCCGCTTTGTGGCGAAAAAATAATTAAGAGAATAGATAAAAAATTAAGTCAAAAACTTTTTATTATGACGCTTATTTTTGGTTACTTGTTGTCTTTTGTCGGTTTAATCTGCGTAATATTATTTATTTTGTGTGATAGTGGTAAGCTATAGACAGTGAGCTGTTAATAGAGTTGAATAGGGACAGCGGGGCTGTTGAAAAAGTCCCCCGATTCTGGCATATATGACTTTAAAGGGTCGCACCCCCTTTTTTAAAACTGTTTTAAGCCGGCTGGAATCAGCACGGCGGACCGGAACTTTTTACCTTCGACAACCACAACCCCAAAAGGCCTGCCACTGACGCTTTGCCTTCGCTACAGCGAAGCAGCGGGGACTCAAGGTCATTTTTTGCCTAAAATCGCGGTTTTTTGTTGCTTGAGGGGGCTTTTTGGGTAAAATTAACTATGAACTCTACGTAGTTCATAGTAAGTAGCGAGAATAATGAATATTAAATAACGAAGTAAAAAAATGGGGGAATCAATAGTATGTCGTATATAGTATGTTGCATTTCGTAAACATTATTTAGCCTCAAGGCCAGCCTTGATGGGATTCGACAGACGTAGAGAACCTTCTACAAATCGACAAAAAATGCAAAACAAAGCCAATGTTAATATGGGTAATATTGTGTAAGCTCTTTGGAATAAAAAGATTACGAGAGAAATGGCTTTTTTGGGCATTTCGACGGCGGGAAAACAAAGCCAATTTTTAATCCCAGGAGTTGTTCCGAGGATTGAAGATGGGTAAAAAAAATCCCCGGCCAGAGCCGGGGATTCGAATGTTCCTGTTTTCGTCGTTTTATTTGGTTTTGAACTTATAAATTGTTTCGGACTTGTATTTTTCACCGGGTCTAAGAACAGTAGATGGGAAATCCGGCTTATTGGGGGAATCCGGGAAATGTTGAGTTTCCAGGCAAAATCCCGTTCGATATTTATAGACAATACCATTCTTACCGGTAATTGTGCCGTCGAGGAAATTGCCGGAGTAGAATTGCAGGCCGGGTTCGGTGGTATATACTTCCATGACTCGGCCGCTGGTCGGTTCGTACACACTGGCCACCATTCTCAACGCTCCGCTATGCCCAAAGAGCACCCAGTTATGGTCGTAGCCTTTCCCGTATTTCAATTGTTCGTCGTCCTGGTTGATTTTGGCGCCGATTGGTGTGAGCTTTGTGAAGTCCATCGGCGTGCCCTTGACGTCGCGAAGCTCACCGGTGGGGATCAGGCCATCATCGATCGGTGTGAATTTGTCCGCCCTTATCATCAACTCATGGCTGAGGATGTCGCCCTGACATGCGAGATTGAAGTAGGAATGATGCGTCAGGTTCACAACTGTAGGTTTGTCCGTTGTGGCCTCGTATTCGATTTTCAGCTCGTTGTTATTGGTCCAGAGATATTTTACAGTGCAGGAGAGATTGCCGGGATAACCTTCTTCGCCGTCTTTGCTGAGATAGGTCAGCTCCAGTCCGACCGCGCCGGATTCCTTGATTTCTTTTGCATCCCAGACGACTTTATCAAAACCGACTCTTCCGCCGTGCAGAGAGTTCTTGCCGTCATTAGCGGCAAGCGTGTATGTTTTGCCGTCGAGAGTGAATTTTGCGTTGCCTATTCTGTTGCCGTATCTGCCGATCAGTGCGCCGAAATATGGACTGTTTTTTATGTATCCGTCGAGGTTGTCGTAACCCAGAACTACGTCACACAATTTTCCATCTCTGTCGGGTACTGTCAGAGAAACCACAATTCCCCCGTAATTTGTGATTTTTACCTCACAGCCCTTGGAATTTCTCAGTGTGTAAAGATTGACTTCTTTGCCGTCTCGTGTTGTTCCGAATGGTTCCATTTTTATGATTCCTTTTCCCATGATTTTTGCCATCATTTCCTCATTGCAGCCGCATAACGAGCTGATGAGGACACCTGTTAACAATATAAGCAGGATTTTAACTGAACGATTCATAATAGTCCCTTTCATTTAACGTTCATGGTTAATAAAACATCAACGTATCCGTATTCGGTTTTAAGTTGTCGTAGCAATTTAATGAAATTTTTTATCATTCGTCAACTTTTATTATATGGCTTTTTTCAGTATTTCCATGAGTTCTTCATCCGTCAATTCGATGGGGTTGCCCTTCATGCTGCTTGATTTGCGGGCCTTGGCGACTACATCGTGGAAATCCCGTTCATTCAGGCCGAGCTGCGACAGGGGCCGAATTTGCAGTGCCGAACAAAGCTCATGTGTCCATTTGACTCCGTCGGCGGCCTGTGCATTTTTGTTGCCGGTCAGGATTTGGGCAATCTCATCGTATCGTGAAAGTGCCGCCGAGCGGGGCTCTCGGTCCTGTAATGCCCGCACGTTAGCTTCCATGACAAAGGGCAGAAGCCCGGCACAAATGGCACCGTGTCCGGCGGGTATCATGCCACCCAGCGGGCCGGCAAAACCGTGCACAGCCCCTAATCCGGCATTGGCCAGACCAAGTCCGCCGAAAAGACTCGCTACCGCCATATCTTCGCGGGCGTTTGCATTATCACCATTTTCGAAAGCTCTAAGCAGAGAACGTCCGGCTCGCAAGAGACCTTCCCGGCAGATTCCATCCGTCATAGGGTTAGCCTTTTTGGAGACATATACCTCCATCAACTGCGTGAGGGCATCCGAGCCGGTTGAGGCGGTAACTGCAGGAGGCATCGAATGAGTCAGTACCGGATCAATTACGGCCAGAGTTGGAAGCATCAGCGGACTTCGCATACTGACTTTGACCTTGTGTTCGGGAACACCGAGCACGGCATTACGGGTAACTTCCGCTCCCGTGCCTGCGGTTGTGGGAATAGCGATATGGTGTGCAGCGGGGCGGGTAAGCGGTTTACCCGAACCGACGACTTCCAGATAATCTTCGAGCCTTCCGCTGTTTGTAAGCATTGCCGCAACGGCTTTGCCTGTATCGATTGCACTACCGCCGCCAAAACTGATTACTATATCACTTTGAGCTTTACGGGCAAGCTCGACGCCTTTTTTTATGGTCCCGGTAGTCGGCTCGCTGGTCATACAGAAAATCGTGTATTCTATTTTTTGTTCGTCCAACTGTTCGAGAAGTGGCTGTGCCCGTTCTTTGGTTCGCCCGGTGACAATACAGGCGCGTTTACCAATCCCGGCGGCCAGGGATGCGACTTCGGAGATCTTGCCGGGGCCGAATATGATGCGCATTGCGGTAGCAAATTCGAATTCCATGGCCTCTCTCGTCTATCTATAAGAATGCGACCAATCCCAGCCGGCCTCGTCGGGATAAACGTTGGTATATTTGATGCTTGTGCGGGGTTCGGCCATCATATCTGCGACTGTGTCACGCCATTTTTTATAATGGGCCGTTTCCTTGTGCCTGCCCGGGTCCTCGGCGGTACGATAGATTTCAACCAGTATGAAACGGGTTGGATCATCCTGCTGCTGAATGACATCGAATCGGGCAATGCCGGGCTCTATGATGCTGTTGTGAGCGTTTTCTACGGTCGCGACCTTGAAAGCCCTCACTTTATCGGGCTTAACATGAACAAATACATGGACTATTAACATTAAGAGTCTCCTTATATTGTGTTTGGAGTCGAATCTTATCAAATATGCGTTACGTGCACAACAGATTCTTTGAGCTGCTAAAATATGTCCTTGCGCCGTCGCAGCTCGGCGAAAGTTTCTACATTGCCGGCACGTAAAAAAATATTGGTTTGTTTTTCCTGTGACATTGTCGAAGGTACGGTAAGTCCATCATGTTGTTGTTTTTGTTTTATTTCGTTGAAGCGTTTTTGTACTGTCTTGTTATGTGGTTCGATCTCCAAAGCGAACTGATAGTTTTCAAGAGTATAATCGTGCCCGCAATAAATATGTGTTTCGTTGGGCAGGGCGGCCAGTTTTTGCAGCGAGTCCCACATAGTGTTCGCATTACATTCGAGCAATCTGCCGCAGCCGCCGATGAACAGCGTATCGCCGGTCCAGAGGATTCCGGCGTCGTTTTCATTCGATGGCAGCAGGTAGTAACAAACCGCCGTGCGAGTGTGTCCCGGTGTAGCAATTGTCTGTATTTTTATGTCGCCGATAGTAATGATATGTCCGTCCCCGACAATCTCGTCGATGCCGGGT
>CAYVXS010000294.1:0-4760 GCA_964454885.1 uncultured Pirellulales bacterium | reverse complement strand
GGATAAAATATTTGGATATATCATCTGCGGACTTAAGAAGCCCTCCGTACGTGCTTATTTCGAAGATCAGGTAGTTAGCTCCTCCATCGAGAGCTATTTTTGTCCTGCGCTTGATGGATTTATACAATCCGTCATCTATCGTATCTGTACAAACAATGACCGCCGCTTTGGCAGTCGGTCGATTTGTACCGGTTTCATTCGGTTCGGCACCCAAAGCCCAGCCAAGCAGCAAAAGCAGACAAGGCATAATAATTGCTATTTTTCGAAGTGAGCTTTTCATGGCGCCAATTGTACTACTATCCCGGTAGTTTGACAACAGCAAGTTTTAGGGATTGGTTGACTTTTTCGGCTTGACCCCTTCCCACTGCAATCCTCCGATAATTGCCTGGGCGATATTTGTGAGGTGGTCGCCGATTTTTTCTATATTATCGACCAGGTCTATAAATATCAGTCCCGCTTCTGCTGAGCAGATGCCGTTGGTCATACGATCGACATGACTTCGGCGAAAATCTATTTGCATTTTATTGAGCTTCGCCTCTTTGGTCAGGGCCGATTTCGCCGCTTGATTATCATCATGCTCCAGGGCTGTTATGATGTTTTCAAACATCTGATCAACATCCGTTCGGATCTGTTCGGCCTCGGCCATTGCAGAGTCGCTAAAGGAAAGCTTCTGGTCAATTTTCCGTCCGGCGATTTCGACAATATTGACGGCATGGTCCCCGATACGTTCGAGGTCGTTGACCGTGTGTAAAAGTACAGGCAGTTTGACTGAAACTTCATCGGATAGCTGAACTTGTGAAAGTTCGGATAAATATGATGTTATCTCGATTTGAAAGGTATCGATGAAATCTTCAATTTCCATAACCGAAGCAAGTTTTTTCCTGTCATCCTGCAGAATTCCGTCGATAGCGCACGTAAGTGCTTTCTTAGCCGTCTGGGCCATGCGAATAATTTCACGTTCTGTTTGTTCCAATGCTATAACAGGTGTTTCAAGAAGGTGCCTTTCAAGTACAACAGGTTTTTGGGCAAGCTCGGCCTGGGTCACCGGCAGGATTTTCAAGACGATAGCTGCCAGGCCATTAATGAGCGGGAGAAAGATGATTACATTAAATACATTGAAAGCAAAATGGGCAAAGAATATATATCTCATTATCGTCTCTTCATTGAGCTGGCCGGGAGTTATCCATTCTATAACACGGTCATACAATCCAATCCAGACAAGAGGAAGCATATACATCACTCCTATCACATTGAATATCGTATGGCCCATAGCCGCCCTCTTGGCGTTCCGGGATGTCCGAATTGCCGCTATTTGTGCAGTAATCGTTGTACCGATGTTATCACCGAGAATAAAAGGTATTGTCACCTGCAGCACTGTATGCCAGTCGGTGCCAAAGGCACCTTGAAAGGCCAGCATTTGGATCATTGCAATTGAAGCAGAACTGCTTTGTAACAACATTGTTATCACGGTCCCTGCCAGAACCGCAAGAATAGGATTGCGCCCAAGCCAAATTAAAGCATTATTCACATTTTGATCATCTTTTAGGGGGCTGAAAGCCTCTTTCATAAAGTCAATGCCAAGGAATAGAATCCCAAAGCCTACAAGGATGTGTCCGAAGCTCCTGGTTTTTTGGGTCTTGCCCATGACGGTTATCAAAAATCCGATACCCACCATGGGTAACGCGAAATCTGAAATTTTAAATACAGCCAGAATTGAAACAAGTGCCGCAGTAATTGTTGTGCCGATATTTGCGCCAAGAACGACGCCAAGTGCCTGCTTCAAGGTTAAAAGTCCCGCATTTACAAAACCAACCGTCATTACCGTCGTCGCCGAGCTTGACTGAATCATGGCCGTCGTTAGCGCACCGACAATAACGCCGATAACTCTGTGTTTTGTCAGCGATTCGAGGAGGCTTTTGAGCTTTTGGCCGGCGATTTTTTTCAGGCCGTCGGACATTAATCCCATACCGAATAAAAATAATCCCAGCCCTCCAACTACACCGAAAATTATACCTTTAATCATAATGTTATTTTCATTACAAAAAAATATTACTACCTGAATCGATTATTACTTTTTAAAGCAATCAACATTTACTAACTTTTCTGATTACAACGTGCTTTTACATGATTTGTCTCCTTCAGTCAAGTTAAGGTTTCAAGATTATTCTTTGCGAGAAATTCACTACTCGTTAATGTAGGCAAATGCGTTTTGTGCATTTTAAACTCAACTCCATCCCATTGTAGACCACCCATAACAGCCTGGGCGATATTTGTGAGGTGGTCGCCGATACGTTCGAGATTGTTGGTTGTATGTAAAAGCACAGGCAATTTTACAGAAATTTCGTATTATAGCTGTACTTGTGAGAGAGCGAGGAGATACGATGTTGTCTCTATATCACCGCTTTAGTAATCAGAACTATTTTTCTGCTCACCAACCCAATGACCATCGTGCCATAAGGTATAAAAGTACTGTTAATCCTGCAGCAATTGGGATTGTTGCTATCCAGGAAGTAAAGATGGACCCGACTATCTTGCGGTCGATAGCAGTAATACCACGAGCCAACCCTACTCCTATGATTGCACCAATCAGCGTATGAGTCGTTGATATCGGTAATCCCATTCTGGAACAGGTCAGCACTGTCGCCATAGTGCTTAAATTGGCCGCAACGCCGCGTGAGGGGGTAATTTCTGTTACTTTTGTTCCCACTACCCGCATCACACGGTAGCCGAATGTAGCCAATCCTGCAACTATTCCCAAGCCACCGAGAGCAAGAATCCACATAGCTATGCTAACTTTTTGAGGAACAACATGATATTTAACGATCTCGACCACTGCAGCCAGTGGCCCGATAGCATTGGCTACATCATTAGCACCATGTGCAAAAGCTACTGTGCAGGATGTTATAATGACCAAAACAGCAAAATGTTTCTCCACCTGGGCCAGTTGTTCCTCGTAAGTCAATTCCCCGTAACATTTGCAGCTTTTTCTAATGAAAAAAGCTGAAATTCCGGATACTATAATCCCGCTCAGGATACTCAGCGTCATGGCCTCCTGGGCCTTTAAGTTCAAATGGAGATTCTTCAAGCCCTTGTAAATAATGGACAAAATTAATATAGTAAAAGTGAAAAAAACACAAATTGGAACTCCTTTATGCGCCGCTATTGCCGGCTTCTCTACCGATAAGATGTAACGTGATATCAGCGTAAATATAATAAAGGCCATTATCCCCCCTGTTATCGGAGAGATAAACCAGCTTGCAACAATCGCACCGACCTTACCCCAATAAATGTGACTGAATCCTGCTTGCAGAATTCCGAAACCGACAATTGCACCTACTATTGAATGTGTCGTGGAAACCGGCATACCGAGGTAGGACGCCGCATTCAGCCACAGTGCAGCAGCCAACATAGCGCAAACCATGCCATGAGCCAGCATCATCGGGTCTTGAGTAAAGATTTGAGAGTCGATTATACCTTTGCGAACAGTATCAGTAACATGACTGCCGACAAGAACTGCTCCACAGAATTCACAGATGCCAGCTAAAATAACCGCCCAAAATATACTCAAAGCATTTGAACCGACTGCAGCAGCCATAGAGTTGGCAACATCATTCGCGCCAATATTCCAGGCCATGTAGAAAGCTATTACTATTGCTACAACGACAAGAAATTCCACGCAATTCCTTTACTGGGACAACTATTTTTTACGAATGATAAGACGAAGATATTTGGCAGTCTTTTCAGCATTATTGGCTATTCTGCTGAGAGTCTTGCAATATTTTTCAAGAAAGATTATCGTCATAATGTCAAGCTTGCCTTCCATACTATAAAATCGGCGGGCAAAACTTCTTTCGAGTCTGTCGGCCTGCCACTCTTCTTCACCGATTTTTTCAATAGCTGCAAGCATTTCCTGGGCCTCCTCGCCGCTAAATGCCGCCTCGGCAAGGGTCGATAGTCGTTCTGCAAGATTCATCAAATGTTCACTAACCTTGATAATCTGCTCGACAAAAGATGTAAAATCAGATTTGAGTTCCTCCGGAATTTTAGTCTTTCTCAGAGTAAGCACAACGGCATAATCTTCTGCAGCATCCGCGACATCATCCTGATATGCAAGGAATCTGCTAAGCTCCGACCGCCCTACCGAAAGAAAGTACATCTTGGCCATGCGATCACGCAATTCCGTTTTTATCTTGTCGGCCTCATGTTCGGTCTTTGACATCAAATTGTGCAGTTCTTCGATTTTCTTATAGTCTTCCTCTAACAATGCATTTGCAAGAGGACGCAGAAGCTCGACACATTCATACACCTTTTTAGAGTGCTCGTGCAGTTGAATAAATGGAGATGGAGCAAAAAATTTATCTAAAACTTTCATTGTTCTGTCCTTAATCCTCTGTATTGCTGTTTATGGGTTACCTTGGATACACATAAAGCGTAGTTTGTTTGTGTGGTAGTTTTAGCTTGTTTGGTTCAACCAGTCAAGGCGGTTTCCGGTCGATTTTCGCAAAATCCCTTTTTTCTATGCTAAGCTGCGCAGAATTTCTATACCCCGCTCGATTTTATCATCGCTGGTCGCATAGCTTATCCGGAAATGCGTGTCTTTTTCACTGAATACGTTGCCCGGTATGATAAGCACGTTATTTGCAATGGCCTTCTCCACAAATTTCGTCGCCCCCCCTGTCGGTGCCTTGACAAATGCGTAAAACGCCCCACCCGGCTTGACTATCTCGAATTTGTCTTTCAAGCCATCGTAAATCATATCC
>CAYVXS010000293.1:0-4779 GCA_964454885.1 uncultured Pirellulales bacterium | reverse complement strand
AGCGGGGCTATAGTGGAACAACCCGTGCCTTTTATTCATACTCCGCTGCTTGAGTGTAAATATTATCCCATCGGGCTTTGTCCTGTTCGGTCAAATCCAAACGATGCAGTGACGCGAAGGGGGGGCTATCTTTAAGATTGCAGCCTACGGTGCTAACAATTGTCATCGCCCCGGATTCACTGCTAATCCGGACAATATCTTCCAAATTCCTCCGGAAATGCCTATAGACCGTTTCCAGGCGACTATCATCCGCGCGTACCCGCTTTTCGAGAAACATTTCCAATCCGCGCCAGGCTTTTGGCCTGCTCTTTCCGGCACCCGCCCATTCTGTAATATCAGTAAGTAGTTGTCCCAGTTTAGTAGCCTTAAAAGCGATGCCAAGCCGAATCATGGACAAACTCGGTGACAGCGGCGAAAAAACCGTACCTGCTCCATAAGGGCCGGTAACCTCATTATTACCAAGATATACGATGAAAAGATCCGGCTCATGTTTGGCGCAATCTTTCGCTATTTCCACAACAACATGGGAATTTATCGCAGCCGTTGCAGCTATGATAACTTCAAAATTCACGCCAGGATACCTGTCCTCTAACATCACCTTCAGGAAACGACCAAAGCCGAATGCTCCGTCCGGTTCACCCTGAGCGGCGGAGGCACCCAAAACGAAAATTCGATAAGTATCTTCCGGTTTTTTCGCAGAAATCTCAAATGGATTAAATTCTCTTGCTATTTCTTTCGGGAAAAAACGCCAGCAGAACCTGACATTATCACAATAAAATATCCTGCCGTTCTCCTTATATCTAACCATAGCATTAGCAGGAAAACCGTAACCGGCCAGACGCAGCACAAGCTCCAGCAGAACAAATAGCAGGATTGGAATAACGGTAAGAGCAATAAAGCGAAACAGCCATAGACGCAGGCCTGTTATACGCTTATTTGGCGATTCTTCGATATCTTTGTGTCTGCTTTTGCCCACTGATACATTTCTACTGCTTTTATGGCGTTTGATTTCTCTCTTAGAATAGCTTTTCGATTTTTTTCTACGCATGGCAGACACTTACGAGTTCTTCAATTACGCTCTTCAATAGACTTTAACATTTTGCGCACCTTAGCGGAATTAGTATTTATCTCTAAAGCTGCACGCAATTCTTTTATGGCCTCATCTCTATGTCCCTGGGCTTCCAAAATAAGCCCCAGATTATAGTGCATGTCCAAATCATCCGGTACGAACTTCAGACCATCCCGATATATTTTGGTTGCCTGGTCAATCTTACCCTGCTGATAAAATATCACTCCCAGATTATTATATGCCTGTGCATAATCCGGTTTTAATTTAATTGCTTTAAAATACTGTTCAGCAGCCTTATCAAGATTGCCCTGAAGCTGATATGCCAAACCTATATTAAAACATGCGTCAGGAAAAATGGGGTAAATATTTAAAGCCTTCAAATTATAGTCAACAGCCGTATTTATGTCACCCTGCAAACCCGACAACAGACCTAACTTGGCCCAGGCCTGGTAGCGATTAGGCATATAATCGAGAACCAAACGAAACTGCTGGGCCGCTTCGCCATAATTTTTCATTTCTTCGAGAAATTCGCCGAAATTCCAGTGCAGCCACCAGTCCGACGGATTTTGCTCAATCGCCCAGATAAACTGTCCTTTGATTTGACCGGTTACCTCAGGAGAAAGAACTTTCTCAAGGACATGAATCTGTTGCTCCATCTGTTCAACCTGTTTAGCATGATAAAGTTGATTGGTAAACGGCGGCTGCTTGATATAGGAATTTAAAACATCCTCCACAATCTTGTATTTATCCCAGTCCGTATATACCAAATAACGAGAACATTCTTCCGCCGATGGAAACGGCCTTTCCACGGCCGTTTCTCCAGATTTTATACGCTCCGGTAAAATCTTCTCCACCTGTTGAAATATCGATACGGCAAGGATATAATTTCCTTTGTAGTTCATGTGGACATGTTCATAAAACAATTCATCACCCGGAATTCCATTAGGACTATTTTTTTCAAAAACCTGACAGGCATCCACTAAGTAAACACCATTGGAAACTTTTTCGCCGGCAACTTCTTGAATTATCTCATTGATACGATTGTCGGCCCGAAAGCGGAGGGTATCCATCTCACGTGCCTGGATATACTGTTCTCTGCTGTTATCATATTCACCCATTGCCCAATAGCATCGGCCCAGACGAAAGCGAAGGTCTGCATAACTATCGTCAATTCCGAGAGCTTGAATATACTGTTCGGCCGCTCCGGAAAAATTACCATTGTCCTCATATTGAATACCAAGCTGATAATATTTGTCCCAGTTTTTTTTCTCCACATCTGTGATACCAGGCCTGTGCAACGATGCGAACGGTGGACTGTCTTTTAAATTGGAGGGCACCGTATAAAAAATAATCGGTGTTCCACTTTTACAGGCAAGACGTCGAATATCCATAAGGTTTCTTTTGAAATGCCCGTAAACAATCTCCATACGAGGATCGTCCGCTCTGACCTGTTTATCAAGAAACATTGACAGACCGTGCCAGACTTTAGGAGTATTATTATCATGCACCGATGAGAGAATATTGGTTAAAAGCTGCCCCAGTTTAGTTGTTTTAAGGGCAATTCCTAAACGGATTAACGACAGATTGGAACTAAGGGGAGTGAAAATGGTTCCTGCTCCATAAGGACCGACCACTTCGTTATTTCCCAGGTAAACTATAAACAAATCGCCTTGATGTTGTGTGCAATCTTTCGCTATATCCAGAACAACATGGGAATTGATAGCCGGCATTGCAGTATTAATCACTTCAAAATTTACTCCGGGATACTGCTGTTGCAGCATCGTCTGCAAAATTCTTCCGAAGCCAAACGCCTCTTTCGGAACACCCGCGGCGGCAGAAGCCCCCAATACAAAAATTCGATACGTATCTTTCGATTTATCCGCAGAAAAAACAAAAGGATTTGCCGTTCGAGCTATATTAGGAGGGAAAAACTTCCATGCATATCGAATATTATCACAATAAGAAGCAGTGTCGTTAAATTTACATCTGACAAACATGTTTGCGGGGTAGCCGTAACCGATTATTCGCAGAGCAATCTCCAGCAGCAGAAACAAAAAGATCGGAATAATGGTAAGTGCAATAAAACGGAACATCCAGAGCCGCCGGCCGGTTATTCGCTTAGCTGGTAATTCTTTGACATCTTTATCTCTGTGTTTGCTTTTATCCACCGACAGGCTTCTGCCGCCTTTGTTGCGTTTTATATCTCTCCTGGAGTAGTTTTTCAATTTTTTCCTCTGCCGGGCAGACACTTATGATCCCTTCAGTTACGGCCTTCGATAGAGCTCAGTACTTTACGCACCTTAGCGGAATTAGGATCTATCTTTAAGGCTATGCGCAATTCTTTTATAGCTTCGTCTATCCGGCCCTGTGCCTTAAGTATCACGCCAAAATTGTAATGCAGATTTAAGTCGTCAGGCACGAATTTCAATCCATTGCGATATGTCTCCAGCGATTCCGTAACCTTGCCCTGTTCGTAAAGTACAAATGCCAGATTATTATAGGCTCGTGCCTGTTGCGGAATAATGCGAATTGAGTTTGAATAGCTCTCAACCGCTTCATTATACATGCCTTTAAGCTGATAGGCCAATCCTAAATTATAATATGCCTCGGAAAAACTTGGATAGATGTTCACGGCTTTTAAATTATATTCGAGCGCGGCATCAAGGTCTCCCATGGTACCATACAAGAAGCCCAATCTGGCATAAGCTTCGTAATGATTCGGTGCTAAATTTATCACCTCACGAAACTGCACCAAGGCGGCGTCAAATTTCTGCAAATCTTCCAACATGAGACCATATTTCCAATATAACCACGGGTCAGATTGCGTTTGCCTAATCGCCCATTGATATTTCTGTTCAGTTTGATTCATCACTTCCGGGGTAAGGGCATCCTCAAGAATCCGGAGCTCCTGCTCCTTTCGTTCGATCTGTTCGTTATGGTAGAGCTGGTTAGTGAAAGGCGGCTCCTTCAGGAATTCATTAAGAACCTTTTCGGCGGTCTTTTTTCGGATCCATTCGTTATATGCCAAATAACGAGCACATTCTTCCTCCGGGGCAAGCGGCCCTCCCTGGGCTGTTCCGCGCTTTATCCGCTCAGGTAAAATCTTTTCCACCTGTTGAAATATTGTATCGGCCAGGAGATAATTTCCTTTGAAATTCATATGAACATGCTCATAAAACAATTCTCCACCCGGGATTTCATGAGGGCTGTTCTTTTCAAAAACCTGACATGCATCCACTAAATATACACCTTCGGAAGTTTTTTCACCGGAAACTTCTCGTATTATGTCATTGATTTGATTATCTGCTCGAAAGCGGAGGGTATCCATTTCTCGCGCCTGGATATACTGTTCTCTGCAGTTGTCATATTCACCCATTGCCCAATAGCATCGGCCAAGACGAAAGCGAAGGTCTGCATAACTATCGTCAATTTCGAGAGCCTGGACATATTGCTCCACCGCGGGGGAATAATGCCCCTCGGTTTCAAAAGTCACTCCCCGTTGATAAAGCTCATCCCATTTGTACTTCTCAGACTCAGATAAATCAGGTCGATGATTAGAAGCGAACGGAGGGCTATCTTTCAAATTACAGGGGACCGTACATATTATAATTTTCGTCTTCTTTTTATTGGCAAGATAAGAAATATCCCGAAGATTTTTTTGAAAATGTCGGTACACAATTTTCATCCGAGGGTCGTCTGCTCTGACCTGC
>CAYVXS010000292.1:0-4797 GCA_964454885.1 uncultured Pirellulales bacterium | reverse complement strand
TTTTCGCTGAAAAATGGGGAATTCTCCTTACATTCGGCCGATCACTGGTATAATAGATAAAAAAAGAATACAGAATTCAGTAGTCAGAATACAGAAAACGGCAAAATATAAGAATCGGGGGGGTACAATAAATCCTAAGCACTAATTTCGAAATCCTAAATTCATCTCTTAGGGGCAAGATATCAAATGTTCAAAATCTCAAATTTTCAATGAAAGTCCTTAATATACATGAAAGGTTTTTCCGCCGGAAGGCGGAGGAATTCGACAGATATAGAGAACTCTCTACAAATCGACCTTATTTGAAAAAACAAAGCCAATGTTAAAATGGGTAATACAGTATAAGCTCTTTGATAACAATATAATACGAAAAATCCGGCTCCATCTGCGGCTACGCCGGGATAAGAACAAAGCCAATTTGCCGGCCTTTGGCCGGAAATACGAAGCACTAAGCACGAAATCCTAAAAGTGTGGATTTGGAGGATTGATCATGGCCGCTGCGGCCACGGCTAAACAATTTGAAAATGGCAAAAAAACTGCGTTTTTCATACTGAAAACAAGGATTCTTTGAAAAGTGAATAAAAAGCACGGCATTTCGGGGCAAATCCCCTCATATAGCTAAAGAAAAAAACTCCCATCAGCCGAAATTATCAGTTGGAATACTGAAGGACTATAAATGACTCGATGGATAATCCAAATCGCTGGTTGGGTAACCGTGATTGTAGGGGTGTGCATTGCCGTGGCCGCATAGAGGCCGGATGCGTCAAATAACGGAGGATTTTTGAAATACAACAGGTTATCCAGCCCCGACGGCTAACTACTTGTTCGCAGCCACTGGTCAATAGCCGCGGCGGCCTTTCGGCCGGTATCGATCGCAGTGACAACGAGCGAAGGCCCGCGTACGGTATCACCTGCGGCGAAAACCCACGGATTGCTCGTCTGGTAATTATTCACGGCGACATTGCCCCTGTCGTCGAGTTTCAATTCCATATCCGCGACAAGGCCCTCATGGACTACGTGAACGAAACCGGTCGCCAGAATCACCAGGTCGATATCGAGAACGAAATCTGTACCAGGTTTCTCTTTTATTTTCCACTGGCCCTTCTTTTTTAACCATTCGACTTCGCAGGCGTGCAATTTCTCGGCCCTGATTCCCGCTCCTCCGGTAAATTCCTTCGTGGAAACGGACCATCGCCTCTCGCAGCCTTCTTCTTGAGAGGTGGAAGTTCGCATGATCCGCGGCCACATAGGCCAGGGCGTATCGTCCGGTCGAGACTCGGGCGGCTTCGGGAGAATTTCCAGCTGGTAAATCTTTTTGGCCCCCTGCCGGCGAGCCGTTCCAACACAGTCGCTGCCGGTGTCACCACCGCCTATGACGACGACGGTTTTATCTTTAGCAGTTACATATTCCCGCTCGTCGAAAGGCTCACCGGAAATGATTTTGTTCTGGGCGGTTAAATATTCCATGGCGAAAATGATATTTTCGTATCCTCTTCCGGGGATATTGATGTCACGGGGCTGCCCGGCGCCCATCGTCAGGCAGATGCAATCGAACATCTTTTGCAGGTAACGAACGGAAAGATCCTCGCCGACATTGACGCCCGTCTGGAACTGGATACCTTCGGCCCGCAATTGTTCCAGTCTGCGGTCGATGATATGCTTTTCCATCTTGAAATCCGGGACGCCGTAACGCATCAGCCCGCCGATGCGATCGTCTTTCTCGAAGACAACGACATCGTGTCCCGCACGCGCAAGCTGTTGCGAAGCGGCCAGACCGGCAGGACCCGAACCAACTACCGCAATGCGTTTGCCGGTTTTGTGAGCGGGCGGCATCGGCTTAATCCAGCCCAGTTCGAAACCTTTTTCAACAATCTGGTACTCGATATGCTTGATAAGAACCGGTTCATCGCTGATAGCGAGAGTACACGCCGTCTCACATGGAGCCGGACAAAGACGGCCGGTAATCTCGGGAAAATTATTGGTCCAGTGAAGCACCCGGCAGGCCTGCTCCCAGCGGCCCTTGTAAACCAGCTCGTTGAAATCGGGGATGGAGTTTTTCAAAGGACAACCCGCACCGTGGCAGAACGGTATCCCGCAATCCATGCACCTTTTCGCCTGCTGAATGATTTGGTCCGGGGCCAGCGGCAGCTCCAGCTCTTTGAAATCGTGAATCCGTTTCTCGATCGACCGATGTCCGACAGGCCGGCGTTTATTATTCATGAATGCTTTAGGCTCAGCCATAGAACACCTCCTCCGTTGCCGGTGTCGTGTCGGTGTCACGCTGTTCGGCCGCCCGCATTTTCTCCAGGGCCTTGCGATAATCGATCGGAACAACTTTCACAAATTTACCAACCGTATCGGTCCATGTATCCAGGATGCTTTGTGCCCGCGGGCTGCCGGTGAATTTCAAATGTCGCTCGATTAAGCTGTGCAGCAGTTCTTTATCATTCTTTTTCCAAACGCTTTCCAATTCCACCATGTCAAGATTGCACAGCGTATCGAATAACTGCATTTCATCAAGGACATATGCGATACCGCCGCTCATACCCGCGGCAAAATTACAGCCGGTCTGGCCGAGCACAACAATGGTTCCGCCGGTCATATACTCGCAGCAATGGTCTCCGACGCCTTCGACGACAGCCACTACTCCGCTGTTGCGAACGGCAAAACGCTCGCCGGCCACGCCGTTAATGAAAACTTCGCCTGACGTCGCGCCGTAAAGCAGAGTATTGCCGACAATAATATTCTCATGTGCGGCAAAATGTGAGTTCTCCGGCACCTTGACGATAATACGACCGCCGGAAAGTCCCTTACCCAGATAGTCGTTACTTTCGCCGATAAGTTTCAATGTCACGCCCGGAACGAGAAAAGCACCGAAGCTTTGCCCGGCCGAGCCGTGAAACGTAATTTCAACAGTATCTTCGGGCAATCCCTCGGGCCCGTACTTTTTGACTATACGGTTACTGATGATAGCACCTACCGTCCGGTTTATGTTGCGAATCGTCATTTCGATCGAGACAGGTTCTTTCCGCTCAATCGCCGGTTTTATTTTCTCTAAAATCTTCCAGTCAATATGGTCGTCGATTTTAACCGGCTGTTGCGAAGTCCTGCGTATCGCACTGCCGTCGGTGACATCCGGCTTTCGGAAAATCGCAGAGAAATCCAGCCCCCTGGTTTTCCAATGGTCAATCGCCTTGTTGGTACCCAGATATTCGACTCTGCCTATCATATCCTCGAATTTCCTAAAACCAAGCTGGGCCATAATCCGGCGGACTTCCTCTGCGACAAAGTGCATAAATCTCTCGATATATTCCGGCCTGCCTTTGAATCGCGCCCTAAGCTCCGGGTCCTGAGTGGCAATTCCAAACGCACATGCGCCTTCATGGCACTTCCGCAGCAATGTACAACCGAGTGTCACTAAGGCGGCGGTCCCGAAGCCGAACTGCTCGGCCCCGAGTAATGCCGCGACAACGACATCTCTGCCGGTCTTTAGCTGGCCGTCCGTCTGTACTCTAATCCGGCCCCGCAGTTCGTTCATCACAAGGACCTGCTGAGTCTCCGCCAAACCAAGCTCCCAGGGACAGCCGGCGTGTTTAATCGACGAAAGCGGGCTCGCCCCCGTCCCGCCGTCATGTCCGCTGATAAGGACTTCATCGGCATTGCCCTTGGCGACACCGGCGGCAATTGTCCCGACACCGACCTCGGCAACAAGCTTGACCGATACCTTCACGCCCGGATTGCTGCACTTGAGGTCGTAGATAAGCTGGGCCAAATCCTCAATCGAATATATATCATGGTGCGGCGGCGGTGATATCAGCGTCACGCCGGGCGTCGAGCATCTCAATCTGGCGATTTCTTCGGTCACTTTGTGCCCGGGCAATTGTCCGCCTTCGCCGGGCTTGGCGCCCTGCGCTATTTTAATTTGCAGCTCTTTCGCGTTGGCAAGGTAATTCGCGGTCACACCGAACCTGGCGCTTGCAACCTGCTTGATAGCGCAGTTCTTCGAATCGCCGTTAGACTCAGGGACATATCGAGCAGGGTCCTCGCCGCCTTCACCTGTGTTACTCATAGCACCGAGTCGGTTCATCGCAATAGCCATACACTCATGCGCCTCTTTGCTGATAGAGCCATGACTCATCGCGCCGGTACAGAATCTCTTTACAATCTCGCTCGCAGGCTCGACTTCTTCCAGAGGCACAGCCTTGCCGGGAATAAACTCGAATAATCCCCGCAAAGTACACAGTGCTCGTGACTGTTCATTCACAGCTTTGGCATAATCGGCATACGCATTCGCATCCTCGAACTTGACGGCATGTTGCAATCGTGAAACAGTCGTCGGATTCCAGAGATGCCGTTCTCCCGTTTGTCTGAAATGATATTCACCGCCAAAATCCAGCTCAAGCGCCCCTGCGGGGCGCTGCTCGAATGCAGACTTATGGCGTTCGAGCGCTTCGGCGGCAATTTCCTTCAGACCGATACCGGCAATCCGGGAACTTGTACCCGTAAAATACTCGTCCACAACAGAGGGATTCAATCCGATTACTTCGAATAACTGCGCACCGGTATAGCTGCGCAAAGTCGAGATACCCATTTTGCTCATCGTTTTAAGGATGCCCTTTTTGATTGCAGCTATATAGTTATCCGCAATCTGGATCGATTCGGTTTTTGTCGGCAGCTCATCCTGACGGTGCAACTCATCGAGTGACTCGAAAACCATATAGGGATTAATCGCATTAGCACCATAGCCGCATAAAAGACAACAGTGCATGACCTCTCTCGGCTCACCGCTTTCGACGATTA
>CAYVXS010000291.1:0-4836 GCA_964454885.1 uncultured Pirellulales bacterium | reverse complement strand
TCTATAAAATCTTTTATTTTTACTGGTGTCGTAGCGGTCTTATTTTTCGGCACATGGTGGGGATTGAAATTTAAGCGTATCTATCTCGATCCATGGCCGAATGACCCGAAATACAGTTCGGTCTTTATGCGGATGACCGCTTCGGATGCGAAGCCGTTTTACGCTATGAAGTTTATCCGGGACAATAAGTTATCGGGAAAGATGTTTAATTATTGGACCGAAGGCGGTTTTATTGCCTGGGGGGAGGACCCGGACCCGAATACAGGCAAGATACCTTTGAAATTATTTATGGATGGCAGAGCACAGGCCGCTTATAACCGTAGAGCCTTCGATGTGTGGTCGTATATTATGTCGGGTGGGGAAATCACATACGAAATAATGCAGCGTACAGGATTGAGAGGACAGGAGCCGACTGCCGCGGATTACAGGGCTATTGGTAAATGGATGGATCAACAGCTAACAAGTCGTAATGTCTGGATAGTCTTGATGCCGTCGGCGGTTTATAACGATCCCGATAGAAGCAATTACTATCACGCTACACGAGGTATCGAGAACGATCCTAACTGGCCATTGGTTTTCCTTAATAACAAGCAAAAGATATTTGTTAATGTCCAAACTGCCCGCGGCAGGGAGCTTTTCGAAGGGATATTTACCGGCAGGACGATTTATCCCGACCAGTTCCATCGGGACCTCATTCGCGCCCATTCATGGTTGTTGTATTATCAGGATGGGGAAAAAAGAAAAGAAGGATTAAAATACGCTATTGATGCATTTAATGCCAAACCTTCCCAGACTCCGATGCTGGAAATCATCCTTCTTGCCGCAAGATTTGTCGAACTGAAATCGGATATTGATGATTTTTGCGCCGATTATGCCAAAAAGTTCGAGGAAAACAAAGACAGTTGGCCGAGGAAGGACGGATATCGTCAGAAGGTGGAAGCTGCACGATTAGCGTGTTTCCATTTAGAGCGGAATGCCCGGTTGCAGGGAAATACGGAGCTTGCGAATAAATATGCCACTCAATACAGTGATTGTGTGGATCAATTGATCAGGATTACTCAGAATATGAAATGGTAATTCGCAATAATGGTCGAATCTCGAAAACAGGGGAACACGTTTCTTGACACATCTCGTGAGTGAGCTATGATGAACAAGGAACATCAGGAAATACATTCCGGCAAGGACAATATTTCAGCGGGGGTCAGCGTTTTTTTCCCATGTTATAACGAGCAGGATAATGTCGGCCGAACAGTGGAAAAAGCTTTGGCTGTGCTCGAGAAGCTCAATATGGATTTCGAGGTAATAATTATCGATGACGGCAGTTCGGACGACACCGGACGAATTGCCGATGAGCTTGCCGGCCGGGATGAAAGGGTAAAAGTAGTACACCACCCGGGAAATCTCGGATACGGAGCGGCACTGCAGTCCGGTTTTGCCGCGGCTACAAAGGAGCTTGTTTTTTATACCGACGGTGACGGCCAGTTCGACATTGGAGAAATGCCTCCGCTGCTGCCGTTGATGAAGCAATATGATATCGTAAGTTGCTATCGACTGGATCGCCAGGATTCTCTTATACGAAAAATCAATGGCTGGTGCTGGACGAAGCTGGTTTGTTTATTATTCGGCCTGAAAGTTCGTGATATTGATTGTGCCTTCAAGCTTTATAAAAGAAAAATTTTCGAAGGATTGTCTCTGTCGAGTACGGGTGCTTTGATTGATACTGAAGTTTTGGCCCGTGCTTCCCACAAGGGGTATCTTATCACACAAAAAGGTGTTCATCATTACCCCCGGACCGCCGGCTCACAAACAGGTGCTAACTTACGGGTAATTCTTCGTGCATTCAGGGAATTGTTCATGTTGTATAGTAAAATCCGGAGACAGAAATAATAAAGCAGGAGGATATTACATATATTGATTTTTTATGAGTGAGGAAAAATATAATCTTTTTATATACGGCTCGTTGCGGGACCAAAGGATATTCCAGTCTGTTTGCGGCATGAGCTATTCCAAAAAAGAGAGTCGTGTTGACGACAAAACCCTTTTTGCCGCTAACGCAATGCTTAGCGGTTATCGAAAAATAAGCCCCGACAATGTTTACTACTATGCGGTTGTAGCTCCGTCTTCGAATATCGATGGATTGATTATCTTTGATGTCCCCGCATAGGCAATGGCGGAAATCGACAGGTATGAAGGCAAAAGATATGAAAGGGAGACGGTCACGGTTAATACGGCAAAAGGGCCTGTGCCGGCCCAGGCATATCTTGTTTCTCACGACTCTATGGAAAAACATTTCGGAGACAGGTTTCACGTTAATCTGATACACGAACTATGGCTTCGAAAACGGATAGAGAAGTTCCTCAAAAAACATACTCGCCCCGGTGAACGGACGGCGGATGCCGAATCGGAGCGACGGGCGGATAGAGAGCTTCTTGCTACGACCGAGCGAGATTTGGTTATGAGTCATTATCGCAGTGATGCTATGAGCGATTATTATATCGAGCATGAGCTTGACCGGCCGCGACCTACAATTAAGCACTTATATCAGGATGAGCAGACGAAGCCCTTTATTAATAATTATCTTGCCCTGGTTGTCAGGCAGGTTCTTTTAAATCAGCTTGATGAGCATATTCAGTCTCAGTGCCGTTTTGACCTCGAGCACATACGTACTTCGGAGAGATATTACAAGCGGTCGATGAGTTTGCTGATTGCCCTGCAGATAATTAACACGAATGCTCCCGCGGTTGATCTGATTATAAAAAAGTGTCTCCAGACAATGCCCTATGAAGAACATGATCTGATTGATTATATAAAATACGCCGTACGTGCGGCCCAGAGTATGTTCGACGGTCGTGTGGTTCGCGCCAAGCTCAATCAGATTCGTTCGTCTCTTAAGCCGGGGTTGGTTCCGCTCGGACTGGAAGTCGAATTGAGCAATCTCGGTCCGGCGGCGGTTGAGCCGCAAAGGAGCGAAAGTAGTGCATTTGATTCGGTTTATGACGGCTTTAAATATTTTCACGATTTTAGCCTGGATGTTTTATCCTGGAAACTTGGTGGTTACATTGATGACCATACCGGAGAGGCCGACGAGGCGAGAAGGTCAGGCTTTTTGGAGCTGGCGCCGGGCCGACTGAATATCGCGGGGGAATTGTCCCGGCCGGCGACTGCGGATCCGTGGTTGCTCAATCAACTGATTTGTGAAATCGTTAATTTTTTTGATATTCATCCGCACAGTCTTCATCTGTCATTTCAGCTTCGGAAAAAGCAGGTCGGCAACCAGAAAAAATTGCCTCTTGGATTTGTCAAATGCCTTCTTGCTCTCGGCGGCGGGCCGGAGCTAAAAGGAGCGGGCAGACTCTGGGTATCGAGAATGGGATATGATGAAATTACACAATATCCGAGCGGATTTAATTCACAAAATGAACAGGATGTGACTGAGGAACTCGTATTTGCACGGACGAGCAAACGAAAATGGTATCTGGGAGGAGACGAGATTGCAGATAAATCTCCTGCACAGGCAACTACCTATGTTCAGCAGTATAAATTTATTCGTCTTGAGAGAAGAGCCAATTATGAGCCATTGATTATGTGTCTCAAGGGTCTGCAATTAGCATATAATCCCGGCGATTATTTGACTATTGAGCAGCTCGCAGACAGTTCGAAGTTGCGGGATGAATATGAACAGCTTAAGCAATGGGCGGATAAACCGACGGAGATAAGTACTCAAACTGTCAGCAGGTTCGTGAACACGGTTAAAGAGGGCCTTATGAATGAAGGACATCGCCGACCTGTTCATCAGTTACATTATATCGACTGGGTTCTCAGCTCTATTGATGTTCAATTGCGGATGTTTAATCAATTGCTCAAAGAGGGCTCGTAACAACAATTTTAGGTTTAAATTAGTACCTGTTGCTTCGTTGCCGCTTTTTCATTAATTATTGTCAATAGCAATAGTAATACCCCGGTCTCGTTTGACAAAATAATCGTAAAGACTGTCGCAGTATATTATCGAATCACAGGAAAAGATGAATGATGCAAAAGCGTCTTGATTTGTGTTTAAAAATCAATGCTGTTATAATGATTATCATTTCGATGTGTATCTTTTTTGTCCCGGCGGCGATGCTGATTTATGATTTGCGTGATCCCGGACTATGTAGTGATAAAATACCGCGTTTTGCATTTCGATGGCATAAGGCGCTATCACCTAAGTATGAGAAATGGGCTCGCCAGCGAGTCGAAGTCGGAACTGCTTCGAAATTATCGACGTCGGATATTTCCGGGACAGAATGGCCGGTTTTCGGCTCGGTTTTTTATTTGTGGGCTACCGAATCGCTTCAGGAGGCTTACGAGGAAAATCCTGAACTCACATCATCGGCACCGAAAGATTACGCGAGAGGTGCTATCGAAGCGGCGGGGGCTCTTGTTACTGATTCCAATCATGCAAGCTGGGTCAAGCAGCATTGGGGTGACGATTATCTTGAGAAAGAAGATCTTTTCTATCGAATGTTACTTATCTCCGGTACGACCAGTTATCAAAAGCTCACCGGTGACGACAGGTACGAGGAGCTTTTACGCACTCAGGTAGAATCGCTGGCAAAAGAGCTTGACCGGTCTCCATACGGATTGCTGGATGATTATCCCGGCCAGTGTTATCCCGTGGATATTGTCCCGGCAATCGCGGCTATTAGGCGGGCCGATGCAATTTTAGGTACTGACCATAGTAAGTTTGCCGCTCGGGCGATTCGAGGTTTTCAAGGGAATGTTCTGGACAAAAATACGGGCCTGCCGGCCTATATTGTTGACTCAAAGACGGGAAAAGGCTGGGACAGCGCCCGTGGT
>CAYVXS010000290.1:0-4844 GCA_964454885.1 uncultured Pirellulales bacterium | reverse complement strand
ACCAGGCGTCACCTCTTTACCAATAGAATCGGGATTTTGGTATCTTTGTGGATCACACCATAGGTAACACTGCCAAGGGTCGCAGCTACTAAAGCACTTTGTCCATGGGAACCCATAATAATAAGATCTGTCTTTGACTTTTCAGCCTCTTTCACAATCTCCTCAACAGGATGTCCTGTTTTTATAACAGCCTTTGATTGAATACCCTTTTTTTCGCACAGTTTCTTTATTTCGCCGGTATATGTTTCAGCGGCCTCACGTAAATAATCATCTATGGATTCAGCCACAGCCGGTTGTGATCGCCCAACAGACACTGTCCGACTTACCAGTAACCGTTTATCCATAACGCTCAATACAATAATTGAGGCATGTAATTGTTTTGCCAGGCCAACCGCATATGTACCTGCCTTTTGGGCTGTTTTTGAACCGTCTGTTGGCACAAGAATTTTTGATATCATAAATTATCCTTTAGTAAGAACTTTTTCTTAAACATTCTTTTTGTCATTCGTAGATGCTCATCTCAACAAAACTTTATTGGAGCAATCCATTTCTTTGTTCATGCTTTCGCAGCATGATAAAAAAAGTCGGAGAAACTCTAAAATTATTTTCCCTGAAATAGAACGACACAAAATTTCGATTATTTTCTATTAATTACGATATGTTTGCGAATAGGGAAATTCCTTAATTTAGGTCTCTAAATTGCTCAATAATATTCTTACTAAATATTCAAAAGATACAGGTCTATTCGACCATAAATTACCTTACCGGTTTTTTACTTACACACTCCAGTCAACCTCACATAATAACCGCAAATATATTTTAGTGAATCAGAGTAGAGCGGTAGTGTCAAGAATCTTTCACACAATTTTGACGATTCGTTCAATACCGTTACAATAGCTTCAGGAAGCTCCGCTCCAGATCGGGCCCACGATAAGATTTGCAAACTCGCCCGGACGATAGCTGATTTGGCCGGCGCCGAGAACATCGCACCAGAACATATCGCAGAAGCCATAAGCTACCGCCGGTTAGACAGGAAAATGTAAAATCTGTTTGTTTAATGAAAATACCTAATATTGAATATGTATCAATTTTAGAGGTTTAAAAAACCATTTATAAAAAGGATTCAATCAAATTTATAGTCGGTACGGAGCCCAGTAGTTGAGAGGATCTGTTTTCATAATGTATCTGCTTCTTGGCAGTGGCAGGGGGTCCTGAACGCGAAGAGTCCATGCCATCAAATCGGCTAACATCTGTTGTTTAATTTCAGCGAACTCGCGATCATCATAAAGGTTTTTTAACTCAAAGGGATCTTTATTTAAATTGTACAATTGTCCCTTGCCTTGCATATCGAATACAATCTTCCAATCACCTTTACGCAACATCCGCATTGTGCCGCTTTGAGACCAGCTATTCAGCTCATCATAGCTCACTGCGTTATTTATAGCTCCCTCTCTTTTAGGATCAAGTTTATCATCTGCAGTATAATGCAGTCCTCCAAATCCGTGTTCGGCATAGATGCTGGCAAATTCCTCCTTCGGATAGTCACTACCTGTAAGAAGCGGCCAAAGACTGCGTCCCTGAACTCCTACAGGCAGGGGAAGTCCGATTGCATCACACAATGTGGGCATAATATCTACTATCGACACATGCGCCGAATGCGGCCGGGCGTTAGCGGAAATACCCGGACCCACGAAAAGCATCGGGATTCGCGTCAGGACTTCGGGTAATTCTGGTCCTTTGCGAACAAGGCCGTACTCTCCGACAAAATCGCCGTGGTCACTCAGACACACAATAATTGTATTATCATAAAGACCTTTTTCCTTAAGCGATTGTACAAAACGTTTTATCTGGTCATCAATCAATCGAAGCATTCCAAAATAATTGGAACGTGCCCGTACAACCTGCTTGTCAAAGTCGGGAAAAGCCTTCTCTGCGAGCTCTCTGGTAAATTGAAACTTGAATCCTTTTACTTCCAGCGCTTCTTTACCGCAGTGCGCAGGCGGGGCGGAATCAGGAGGAAACATGGAAAAGTAAGGCTCGGGAACCTGGTATGGATTATGAGGCTCAGGAAAAGAAAGCCAAAGAAAGAAAGGCTGATCATTTACAGTATCTATCCAGCTCAGTGCACTTGAAACCGCTCGATAGGGACATTGACATTCCAATGGGAACGGTGTCGCTTCATAAGCTGCGCTGAGACGAAGGCTTCTAAGATAGGAATCAAAAGCTCTTTCCTGTTCAGTTCGATTTGATCCTGAGCCGCCATCATGCCCAAGCTCGAACCAGTGGTCCAACATGTTACGTCTTAGATAAGTATGATTTTTGCCGCACAAGCCCGTAGCATAGCCCTGTGAACGAAGCACTTCAATCAAATCCGTTTGGAAAGTCGCATCAGGAACATTATGGTTCGTGCGAACTCTCGTCGCATTCGGATAACGGCCGGTCAGCATACTCGTCCGGGCGGGAGCACATGCAGGCATGGATGTATAAGCGCGATTGAACCATGTCCCACGGCGTGCAAAGCTGTCGAGAAACGGAGTCGTGTCAAGCTCGAAACCTTCCCGCTTGCATATATCGGCACGCTGCTGGTCGGTCATAATTATTACGATATTAGGCTTTCCAACTGATGGTTTCTCACTGTTACTTGAAATACTCGCCAGGCTCATTGGAGCTATAGCTGCTCCCACACCAAGGACTTTCATGAAGTCTCTTCTGTTCATTTGTTCGTTCATTTTCTGCTTCCCTATCAGTTAATTTTTCTAACAGGATTTTTGAGACGTTCGTTCCATGAGCGTCCATCTAAAGGAAGAACGTCTGCTCGCTCGGCATATCGCTGCCACAAAGCAGCAAGCTCCTTGACTCGATCGGGATATTGCTGCGCCAAATCTTTGGTTTCGGATCGGTCCGTTTCCATATCGTATAATTCCCATTGACCTGGGTCGTCGTCGGAGCGATATATCGAGACCAGCTTCCATTTACCGGCCCGGACGGCACGGTTTGCCTCGTGCTCCCAATAAATAGCCTGACGTTCGAGCTTCTTGTTTCCAAAGACAGGGACAAGACTTTTGCCCTCTAAAGGAGTAATTGCTTTTCCATTAAATTCAGACGGATAGTCTGCGCCCGCAACGTCAACGCAGGTTGCCATAATGTCGATTACATGGCCGCACTGTCGGCGAAAAGTTCCGGGATCTTTGATGTGTGAAGGCCAATGGACAATTAAAGGTGTAGAAATACCGCCTTCATGAACCCAGTGTTTATATCGACGAAACGGTGTGTTACTCGCATTGGCCCAGGAAGCACCATAGCTGGAGAACGAGCTATTCTCCCCGAGAACACCATCTTTATTATTATCGAAGCCCCATGGCCCGGTTTCGGCGCAGCCCCCGTTATCGGATAAGAAAAAGATCAGTGTATTATCCAGAAGTCCATTCTTTTCCAGGGTCGAAACGATACGGCCAATACCCTGATCCATACAATCGATCTGGGCGGCATAGATGGCCATTTTCAGAGCCATCCGTTCTTTTCTTTTCTGATCGACCTCTGCCCAGGGAGTGACATTCGTTTCGCGAGCGGTCAAAGAGCAGCTTTTGTTAATAATTCCTATTTCAATCATGCGGGCGTGCCGCTCCTGGCGCAAAGCGTCCCAGCCCTTGAGATATTTGCTCTGATATTTGGCAATATCCTCTTTCTTGGCATGAAGGGGCCAATGCGGAGCGGTATAAGCCGTATATAAGAAAAACGGCTGTTCGGATTTTGATTTGCAATGATCCTCGATATATTCACAGGCATGGTCACTGATAGCATCCGTATAATAGAAGCCTTTCGAAGGAGCCTGAATCCGGGTGTTATCCTGCGTCAAAGTCTCAGGGGTATAAAAACTGCCGGAACCTGAAATAGTGCCGAAGAAACGGTCGAATCCGCGCTGGCGCGGCCAGCTATGTTTCGGGCCGTCCCAATACTCATCGAAAGTCAAATGCCACTTGCCGCTCATGTATGTACCATACCCGGCCTGTTTGAGCACCTCGGCGATGGTGACACAGCGATTGTTGAGGTCACCGTGGTATCCTTTTACCCCAAGGTCTCTGACGGTCATCCATCCCATTCCCGCCTGATGAGGATACAATCCCGTCATGAGGCTGGCCCGTGTCGGGCAGCAACGTGCCGTGTTGTAGAATTGGGTAAAGCGGATACCGTTTGAAGCGAGTTTGTTCAGATTAGGCGTCAGAACCTCTCCGCCATAACAGCCTATATCGGAGTAACCCATATCATCGGCCATAATCAATACGATATTTGGTTTTCGAGCAGGCTGGGCATTTGCAGGCATTGGATGAGGTACGGTCAGTGCTACTAAGCCGACCCCAGCAGTTTTGAGAAAATGACGTCTTGTCATTTTATGTTGTGACATGTATATTCCTCCTTCGTCTTTGTTCCCGTCTGAAAAACAAGGTATTGTGAAAGTCCAGGCATATCTAAAAAATACTCTTGTTCAATGCAAAAAACAACTGTATTTTACAGGATAATATCGAACTGGATTTATAACAGGAGAATGTATCCTGAGCCATGCCGTTGGCAGACGCCGTTTTCTTATCATTTATCACGCGCAAAAACAACAAACATGAATCGTCTGGCGAATATGGGAGTAATATTTACAAATGCTCATTGTGCGACCCCTGTATATCACCCTTCTTGTGTTTCAATATTGATTGGCCTGATCACATGAATATCCAGGCAGCCTGTGTAACAAGCCGGACACCTGATTGACATAATGACCACCAATACGCGAAAATTTACAACGACCAGGAAATTCACCCCGTATAAGGAATAGACCTGATGTCTGCGTTTGAGAA
>CAYVXS010000289.1:0-4847 GCA_964454885.1 uncultured Pirellulales bacterium | reverse complement strand
TGCATGGCAATAAGTCGCTGACTTTCTAACCAATATCCGCCCCAATCATCTTGCTGGTCTTTAGAAATTAGATGCGATGCCGTCAATGGCTTATCAAACCACCCGGTTACAGCACCTGCGTGTCCTAATAAAACTTTAAACTTTTTCCCGGCAATCTTGATTGTTCCTTTTCGTGCTTTCGTCGTGACGAAATCCACATTGAAATATCCGCTATTATAAATCATTAAGCGAGGCATGATTTCCAACGGCCTTTGGCCACCTGAGCCAAAATCTAAGCTCACATTTAGATAGTCAAAACATATCTGTTGCTTGAGCGTTGAATAATTAAGAAATGCATTCTCGGGTTGACTTATCAATGGCATTACAGGTATGTCGTTAGTTAGATCTGAATCATGATTGATGTCAAAATATATCCGGTCATATCCCTTTTCCGTACCTTTTGATTCATCCACTACAAAATAATATTGAATCCCGGAATTTTCCTTCCCTGGTTCCTGTGCAAATCGAATCGAACCATACAATGGCTTATCCGACTTCAACGCAGGATAGGCTTTAACATCCGAGTCAGGTTCTTTATCGCAAATACAGACTTGCCCGCGTATAAACGACTCTTCACCTATTTGAAAGGCAGAAACTTCTTTTAGACAGGCTACATATTCCCCATTTTTTTGTTTGCAACCAAAGACAACGATAACGAATAGAAGAACAATAAGTATTTTATATTTTTTATTTGAAAATATGCGAAATGTTGAATTACTTCCCATTTCTTATAACTTCTGTAAAGGATTTCAAATAAGCAAATTTTAGCTATGACTATGGATTTCATTATTATAGATTAAAATTACCTATTTACGTTACAAAAAAAATGCTACCCGATGGACAGCCACCTGAAGGTAAGCCTGTCAAGTTGGCGTGGTGAAAACCTGTTTTATTGCCAAAAATGGCACTATTTCAATATCAGGAATCTACTGTAATGACATATATCGTTAATTTAAAACACTATAAGCTATTATTATAGATGCACTTATGTAATATAAATCAGAAGTGCTTATTCTGTGTATTAAAGCTGGTATATCTTTTGCAGGTTTAGTATAAATTATACTAAAAATAACGATTGAAACTTAAAGAAGCCAGAAAATATAGGAGGCAAACAATTATGGCAGTCAAAGAATTGGCATTTGAGTCGCAGGCACGAGCCAGTCTGTTGGCCGGTGTGGAAAAGCTCGCAGCGGCAGTTAAACCAACCCTCGGCCCGAGAGGTCGGAACGCCGTTATCGATAAAGGCTGGGGCGGACCGAACGTAACCAAAGACGGTGTGACGGTGGCTGAAGAAGTTGACCTTATTGATAAGAACGAGAATCTCGGTGCTAAACTTGTAAAAGAAGCCGCAAGTAAGACATCAAAAATCGCCGGTGACGGAACTACAACGGCGACGGTCCTTACTGAGGCGCTTTTTAAAGAAGCCTGTAAAAATCTCGCCGCCGGTGCCGATGCGATGGCCCTGAATCGCGGTATGCAACAAGCGGCTAAGGCCGTTGCAGATAAGCTCAAAACATTCATTAAACCAATCGACATTACAAAAGCCAATGATATCATCAATATTGCCTCGGTATCGGCCAACAATGATGTTGAAATCGGCAAGAAAATGGCCGAAGCTTTCCAGAAAGTGGGTAAAGACGGTGTTATCACGGTCGAAGAAGGTAAAAGTTTCGAGACAACAATCGAGTTTGTCGAAGGTATGCAGTTCGACCGCGGTTATCTCTCGCCGCATTTTGTTACCGATACTGAAAATATGCTCTGCGAGCTGAACAAGCCGTTCATCCTCATCCACGAAGAAAAAATCAGCAACGTGACCAAACTCATACCGCTTCTTGAAAAAATCGCACAAGTTAAAAAACCTCTGCTGATTATCGCCGAAGACATCGAAAGCGAAGCACTGGCAACTCTCGTAGTCAATAAGCTTAAAGGCATCCTGCAGGTTGCAGCGGTCAAGGCACCCGGTTACGGCGACCGCAGAAAAGCAATGCTTCAGGACATTGCGGTGTTGACCGGAGCCGAGCCAATCTTCAAAGACCTTGGAATCGAGATGGAAAACATCAGTATCGAACAGCTCGGACAGGCCAAGAAAATCACAATAGACAACGATAATACGATTATTGTCGAAGGAGCCGGCAGCCAGGGAGCCATCAACGGCAGAATCAGTCAGATAAAAAACGAGATAGAAGTTACAACAAGTGACTATGATCGCGAGAAACTCCAGGAAAGACTGGCCAAACTCACCGGCGGAGTCGCGCAAATAAATGTCGGAGCTTCGAGCGAAGCGGAATTGAAGGAAAGAAAAGCCCGAATCGAAGACGCCTTACACGCAACAAGAGCAGCCATCGAAGAAGGTATCGTACCCGGTGGAGGTGTGGCACTAATTCGCTGCATAAATGCCGTCAGGAAACTTAAGCTCGAAGGCGACGAAAAAACCGGTGCGGATATCCTGGCCAAAGCCCTTTCAATGCCGTGCTACTATATCGCATATAACGCCGGTGCTACTCCCAATATCGTCGTGAACAAGGTGTCGGAAGGTAAAGGTGGATTCGGTTACAATGCAAATACGGATAAATACGAAGATTTGCTGGAAGCCGGTGTCATCGATCCGGCAAAAGTGACGCGAATCGCTTTGCAAAATGCTGTTAGCATTGCCGGTCTTCTACTTACGACAAATTGCCTTGTGACGGAAAAACCGAAAGAGAAAGACGATATGCCCGCAGGCGGCCCCGGTGGAATGGATCCCGGCATGGGTGGCATGGGTGGCATGGGCGGCATGGGCGGTATGGGTGGCATGGGCATGATGTAAGAAGGCACAATGATACTTTGACTCTA
Organism: uncultured Pirellulales bacterium; assembly: GCA_964454885.1. Classification (GTDB taxonomy): domain Bacteria; phylum Planctomycetota; class Phycisphaerae; order Sedimentisphaerales; family Anaerobacaceae; genus JAFGPS01. The sequence goes on along the minus strand of CAYVXS010000289.1, from coordinate 1,976 downwards.
AGCACTATTGTGGTCGGTATCAATTATACATAGTCACTCAGGCCTTTAACTTCGGAACAGAACAGAACGAAAAGTATAAGAACAAGGAAAATGAACGAAAATACTGATAATAAAAGATAAGGAGTGATATATGAACCTTAAACCTCTGGATGACAGAATTGTAATCAAGCAGTCGGACGCCGAGGAAAAGACTTCCGGCGGGATCATTTTACCGGATACGGCAAGGGAAAAACCGCAGATCGGCACGGTCGTAGCCATCGGACCCGGCAAAATTCTCGATGACGGCAAACGTGCTAATATGTCGTTAAAGAAAAAGGACGAAGTCATATATGCAAAGTATATGGGAAGTGACATCGAGATCGACGGAAAGAAATATGTCATTCTAAGAGAAAGCGACGTACTCGGAATCGTTGAAAGATAAAATAATCGAGCGATAAAAAGGCAGAAAAAACAATCAATAATTAAGAGGTGATAAAAAATGGCAAAACAATTAATGTTCGACGATGCGGCACGGGCACAGCTCAAAGAAGGCCTGTCGCAGTTGGCCGGCGCGGTTAAAGTAACTCTCGGTCCGACCGGCAAAAATGTTATCCTTCATAAAAGCTGGGGCTCTCCGAAAGTGACAAAGGACGGCGTTTCGGTCAGCAAGGAAATCGAGCTTCCCGAACCATTCAAAAATATGGGAGCCAAGATGGTCAATGAAGCCGCCAGCAAGACCTCCGACGTTGTCGGCGACGGAACAACAACTTCAACCGTATTGACCGAGGCAATTTATCTGGCCGGACTGAAACACGTAACCGTCGGAGCAAATCCGATGGCCATTCAACGGGTCATCAACAAAGCAGCTCAGGCCGCCATAAAATACATCCAAGATGTCAGCTAACCGGTAAAAGGCCACGAGGATATCGCAAAGGTGGCGACTATCAGCGCAAACAACGATCCGACTGTAGGTGAAATCTTAGCCGATGCGCTCGATGCGGTCGGCGCCGAAGGTGTTATCGAGGTCGAAGAAGGAAAAGGGATGCAAAACGAGCTTAATGTCGTCGAAGGCATGCAGTTCGACAAGGGCTACATCTCACCATACTTCATGACCAATCCTGAGACGCTCGAAGCAGTGCATGAAGACGTTTATATCCTGTTGCATGAAAAGAAAATATCCAATGTCCGCGAAATCATCCCCCTGCTCGAAAAGGTCGCCCAGGTGGGAAGACCTCTGCTGATTGTCGCCGAAGATGTCGAAGGCGAGGCATTGGCGGCACTGGTTCTCAACCGCCTGCAGGGGATACTCAAGGTTTGTGCGGTTAAGGCTCCAGGATTCGGTGATCGCAGGAAAGCCATGCTGGCCGATTTGGCCGTTGCAACAGGCGGGCAGGTGATTACGGAGGACCTGGGCATTAAGCTTGAAAAAATCGAGCTTTCCCAACTGGGCCAGGCGAATAAAATCGTCGTGGATAAAGAAACAACGACCATCATCGAAGGGGCCGGCAAAAAGAAAGATGTTAATGCCCGATGCGACCAGATTCGAAATCAAATCCAAAAAACTACCAGTGATTATGACCGTGAGAAATTGCAGGAGCGGTTGGCCAAGCTGACCGGCGGAGTCGCCGTAATCAAAGCCGGAGCCGCAACAGAAACTGAAATGAAGGAACGTAAAGACCTGCTGGATGATGCGCTTCATGCCACAAGAGCGGCGAGTCAGGAAGGTGTCGTCCCCGGTGGTGGCATAGTTTTTTTGCAGGCAATCAGTAAAGTTGAAGAAGCCAAGGCAAAAGCAAAAGGCGAGGAAAAAATCGGTTACAATATAATTATCAACGCATTGAAGGCACCGACGACCCAGATTGTCGATAACTGCGGCGAACCGGGTGACGTTATTGTCGCACAACTGCTCGAAAAAGGCAAAAATATCGGCTATAATGCCAACACCGGCCAGTTTGTCGATATGTTCAAAGCCGGAATCATCGATCCGGCTAAAGTTG
>CAYVXS010000288.1:0-4849 GCA_964454885.1 uncultured Pirellulales bacterium | reverse complement strand
CCCGCTGAGCAGAGGGCTGAAGGGCAATTCTTTTGGTTTGTGTTAATCTCCAAGAACACACAATATCGATAGAATCGGCACAAAATCACACATCAGGGCACAGCGGCATTATTTCAATCATTTAAGGAACAGTAGTGTAATTATGCATGCCAACGACGTGACTTCTTTCAAACGTGAACACGAACCATATTTAAGGAGAAAAAAAATGAAACACCGACGTAGAATTGCAATGTCTGTTTCGATTGCCGCTGTGGCATTGGTTGTCTTTGCCGTAGCGTATTACAACACATCGATAGCGCAAGCCGACCAGGCCCAAGTGGAAGCGAACGATCTGCTGCTACTGTCTGCGGCGGGACATATCACAATGCTGCGGGTGCACGAATTGGGAACCGGCTATGGCCCGGCCGACGATTATATCGATGGAGAAGTGGTGATTCGCCTCGACAGTAATAGTGACAGAGCATTCGGATTCAAGCTGCGCAGTGAAGACGACCGTCTGGCGGCGCGTCAGGGAATGCTCGATCTGCTGCGGGATGGATTCAATAACGACTGGATTGTCTCCATTAACTATTTTATCGAGTCCGGCAAGAACAACGGCGAAATCATTCGTGTGTGGTTAACCAAACCCGTCGAGCCGGAAATGTAAGATGGTTAATTCATAACCGTCTTTGGCTTATCAAGACTTAAAAAGAGACATCGGGGCGTCTCTGATGTTCCTAGTCAGGTTTCGGTGCGCTCGAAACAACGGCAAGTCTTTGTTCGGCCAGAGCGGTGGAAACAACGCCGGAGACGGGAAAATATGGATTCAGTTTGGGTGATAGCGGAAACGGCACGAGGGAGGATGGTCTATACACAATGGGCGATGGGTGCGTAAATAAGCGAATATTGAATGCCCAATTTCGAATGCCGGTCTAAATCAGGGAATAAAAAATCATTCAAAACCGGAAAATATGAAAAAATGTACGAACAATGGTCCCGGGGCAGGGATACGAAATAAAGAATATGGCTCATTTATAAATATTTCTTTTTTTTGAGTTATATATAAGACTAAATTAATCCTATATAAAGGAACTTATTTTAACCAACATTGAGGAAAGGGGAACAACCACCAAATAATCCGACCGAGGTACTGCTTGGGATAGAGTACCAGGTTCGGAAATTGATAATTCGTTAATTTGAAAGTAGTTATCACAGTTGCATTCGACTTCTTTTAGTCTTTAATATACAGATTCGAGGAAAGGAGCATAAAAATGGACACTCACACAAAAATCAAGACAGGTATTGTATTGTTTTGCGTTTGCCTTTTGCCAGCCGTGCAGGCGAGAGCCGCAGAAATGCCTCAGGAGGAATGGGTAGATGTCAACGTTCTCGTTAATCTTGTTGACGCCAACGATGCCAATTCTGTAGAGGCCGTTATAAAGAAGGCAAACACGATTCTCGAACAGAGCAAAATCCGCCTGATATTGAAAAAGGTCAACAAAGACTTTAAAACAGGCAACGGCGATGCAAACCTGACTGACAATGAAGGCACCAATGCTCTGGAAGAAGGCAAAAAAGAGTTAGCGAAAGTCTTCGGAGCCGGCAAGGGAATTAAAATAACCATAACCGAGGATGTCTGGACCGAGGAACCCAACACAGACGGCTGGTCCGTACATCGCAACCCGGTGTTATTTGCCGAGACGTATGAAGATCCCAATACAATGGGTAACGTTACGGCCCATGAGTTCGGTCATGTTTTTACATTGCAACATAGAGAAAATGATGCGAACAATCTAATGTATCCCTACACAAATTCCAGCCGAACTGTATTAGATGTTAATCAAACCGATGAGATTTTCATGGAAATAAAGAAAAGAGGGACAACATATCTGCGCCAGCCCCAGCCTCTGCCGAGCGGACCTGAATTGGGTTCGGCCGGAGTGACATATCCTGTTAACGGATTTGGAGCGGTTTTTGACGGTTTGGGAGATGTACTTGTCACTGACCTGCTAACCGGCACGGCAGAAGAATCCAACGACCCGACACTTCGTTTCGCCGATTTGGATGAATTATTAATCGGTATCGATGAACCGTTTAATCCGGGCGGGATCGTGAAGACTCAGATTCTTTTAGGCGATATTATTCCTCACGAACAAGTGGAGTTTTTTGCCGATCTATCGTTTTACTTATATGAAGTTGGTAAAGATCCCGAATATCCTCCCGACGCAACGGCAACAATGCACAGGTCACGTGAGGGAGTATGGGAAGCCGAAATATACGATCCGAACTTCCACGCGTGGCCCTTGGAGCCGCCGCGGGCTTTCGAAAACGAGAGGTTCGATACAGGCCTGCCGGAGGAGCTTGTTAATCAGACTCTGGAGCTGGACATTCCGATTGTAAGTCTCAATACGGCCCTGAACGGCAGATTCAACCTCAACGGCCCCCCGTATCTATTGGTTCACGGCAATACATGGGTGGCAGATTACAGGAATAATGATGCTACGCCTGTAATTTTGCAGGATACTACGGAGTTCACTTATATACTCCCGGAAGGACAACCTCCGGGGCCGCAGATTAACTTTACACACGACGGCATATTCGGCCACGGATTTACACCGGTTTCTGATGTGGGTATATGGCTTAACAACAATTTGATTGACACTACCCGGACTATCGATGATGGAACTTTTTTCTACATGCACACTGCTGATGCGTTTGCAAATGAACCTTTCACACGCACCGGCACTAACTCTGTCATCGCTAAAGAGCTTGACGACAACGGCCCGAATGGAGCGCCTCATGCGATTGGATTCTTCGAGATAAATAATGTCGATGTGGGTAATTAGGAACTTTGCCGATTTCAGAATAACCGATAGACTCGGAAGGGAGAGCTTCGGAAAAAGACCATGAAATCGACTTTCTTCTTCGAGAAATGCTCGTATAGCTGCCGCTTTGTCAGGTACATTGCGTAGGCGGGACAGCCGTACAAATCGAGTGCCTCGAAGAACAGGCACATTGTTTTGGTCGAAGAATTTCCCGCCTCGTTGGGGACCCACGGCGCGATATAAAATTCAACGCCGTTATTTCGAAAAAGCCGGATGAAATCACGGCTGGCTCCCATAAAGCACGAGTCGAAATAGACTAATTTCGGCTTGAGGTCAGCCAGATATTCGGCCTTTAGATGCTCATCGCCGAACTCTATATAATCGTTCGCATCGTCGAAGATGTGTCCGTGAGCGCTGACTAACAGCAGTTCAACCGGCCCGGCGGTTTTAAAATCGTCCGGCTTGACATCGTTTATATCTTTGTACGTGTTGTTTATAATATACTGCTGCACTTTCGAAACGGCCCGCTGCGGGTCGGCCGAGGCGTCCGAAATAAGTAAGGCCCCGGATATTCCTTTGAGGTCGATTCGTTTCGGGCCGACTTGGGTAAAGCTGTACGCTACAGGTTTCTGAATGAACAGAGGCTTGCCCTGATAGAACAACAAATCGAAGGGATACTGAATCAACGAATCATCCGCGAGCACGAACTCTATCTCGGTGCACTGCCGGATAAAAGGCCTAATGCGATCGAAAAGCTTTCGGCCGTTCTGACGCAGAAGAGGCTCTACTTCCTCGTACTTGTGATTCGATGTCTCGCAAGATAAATCCAGAAAGGCCCTCAATTGTTCCGCCGGGAAGTCGTCCAGCTCAAAAGCAGTTGTCGTGGAGTTCAGCTTTGCCTCGATAGAGAGGCCGGAATCGACGGGCTTGATATACAGGTATAAGGTAACAGCTTCATCGGGTGGGGCCTGCTTTTCCAGAGGCAGCGTTTCCTGGCCGCGAACCAGACCGCAGCAGTAGAACATAGCTAAAATCAGTGCCGAAAGACTGATTAACGTGAGGGATAGGCTCTTATCGATATGTAAGTCTTTCATTTTCGAATTACTCCGAAATATCACAACTTAGCTGACTACTTATACTCACTGTGCCGGAGATTAGAGCCTAATCAAGCTGTTTTAACAAGGAAAAAACAACAACAGACAGTGAATGGCGAGTAATGGTCATTTTTCGCCTAAAATCGGGATTTTTGGTTGTTTCATGGCGGTTTTGGGATACAATAAAGAGAAAACGGAATTCGGAACACACAATACAGAATGAGGGAAAGCAAAAAAAACACGTAAATTCAATTTTTAGCCCCAAGGCCTGCTTTGAGGAGAATAATCCAGCTACGTGATACTACGCTTTGGCAAGAAAAATTGAAAACAAAGCCAATGTTAAAATAGGTAATTTAGTATAAGCTCTTTGAAATAAACAGATTACAAGAAAAATAGCGGTTTTCGGGCATTTCGCTGAAAAAAAACAAAGCCAATCACCGGCCTTCGGCTGGAAACTCTAAACCCTTAATCCGAAATCCTAAATTTATGGATTAAGGAAAAAATGCAAAACAAAGCCAATTTTCGAAAACCTTATATCAAATGTGCCCAGGATACGATATATGATATAAGACTTGTAAACCGGAACCGACGCCGAGTGCAATATAAAGTGTAAATCGAAAGATACGAAACCGTGAGAAACTTCGAAAAAACGAAACGAATCGTCGTTAAAATCGGCACGAATACCCTGACCAAAGGAACGGGTATCGACGCCGGTTACGTTCGCAGAATCGCCGGCCAGGTAAATTCGCTTCTGCAAACCGGCAGGCAGGTCGTTATTATTTCCTCCGGCGCTATCGGTATGGGTACAGGGCAGATGGAACTTGCCGAGAGGCCGAAAGATTTGAAGATGCGGCAGGCCTGCGCTGCTATCGGTCAGCCGCTGCTGATGGCCGAGTACCGAAAATCGTTCCTGAAATACGGCGTCACCGTCGCGCAGGTACTGCTGACCGC
>CAYVXS010000287.1:0-4852 GCA_964454885.1 uncultured Pirellulales bacterium | reverse complement strand
ATAAACACGATAAACGAAACAATACAGAACATTAAAAATACTATTACCGATGTAATCGCGAAACACAGGACCAGCATAGTACTCGATATGAGCGGCATCGGGTTCATTGACAGTCAGGGGCTGGAACAGTTGTTGTGGGTACGCGACTACTGCAATCAAAACAAACGTGGATTCCGGCTTGCGGGTCTCGATGAAAACTGTATGAGAATTATGGAAATTACCCGTCTCGAAAACGAATTCGATCACTATGCGGAACTCACCGAAGCGGTAAAAAGTTTCGCATAAATAACGCAACCGGTTGATTTACCTATACGGGCGGAAATGACGTAATATGAGCCAAATAGCAGTCGAAAATAAGATGCAGCTCGGGCAACTGCTTCTCTCTCGCGGCGTTGTTACAGCCGAGCAGATAGAAACGGCTCTGGTCGAACAGAAAGAAAAAGGTCACCGCAAGCTGCTTGGTGAGCTTCTGGTGGAAATGGGCTATTGCACCGAAAACCAGATAGCCTCCGCTCTGGCCAAGGGTTACGGCGTACCGTATGCACAGGTTGGTCCGAAGTTATGTGACCCGAAAATACTTGAAATCTTACCGAGAGAATTTCTCGAAGAACATATCGCCATACCTTTGTTTAAGGTTTATGATGTCCTTACTATCGCAGTCAGCGAGCCAACAAATGTGTTTTTAATGGATGAAATCGAGCGCATAAGCGGCTGTAAAGTCCAGATTGTGTGCTCGACAAGCAAGGACATCAAGGCAACCCTCCAGACTTACTTACCGTCTGCAAATGTATTCGTCATTGATGACATTATAGACGACGAAGGACTGGAGGATTTTACTCTAATCCAGAACATCGCACAGGACATAAGCAACCTCGAGGAAATCGCCGGTCAGTCACCGGTAGTAAAACTCGTCAACTATTTGCTTTATAACGCCGTTCGGGAAAATGCAAGCGATATTCATATCGAACCCGACGACAAAAGATTGCGTGTTCGTTACAGGGTGGATGGAAGATTATATGAAAAGATGAGCCCGCCTCACCAGATGCATTCCGCCATTGTCTCGCGTATTAAAATTATGGCCGAGCTTGATATAGCACAGCGCCGTCTTCCCCAGGACGGGGGTATTCACGTTTTAATGGAAGGCAGACCGATTGACCTGCGAGTCTCGGTTATGCCCGGCAACTTCGGTGAGAAAGTTGTAATAAGAATTCTCGATCCACAGAGAGTGCTTTTCAGCCTGGAATCGCTTGGATTCACCTATGATAATCTCAAATTATTCAGGCAGGTCATACAATCGCCGAATGGCATTGTATTGGTGACAGGACCTACCGGCTCGGGAAAAAATACGACCCTTTATGCCGCCTTGTCCGAGTTAAACAGCGAGGAAGTCAATATCTGCACAGTCGAAGACCCGGTGGAATGCAACATATCAGGAATTAATCAGTTCCAGGTTCATCAGAGTGCCGGTTTTGATTTTTCGACAGCCCTGCGAAGTCTTTTAAGACAAGACCCTGATGTAATCATGGTCGGAGAAATTCGTGACCAGGCAACGGCTACTATTGCCGTCCAGGCGGCCCTGACCGGACATTTGGTACTCTCTACTCTGCATACGAACGACGCCCCGGGAGCAGTGATACGTTTAGTGGATTTGGGAGTCGCTCCCTATCTTGTAAGCGCGTCTTTGATTGCCGTGCTGGCCCAGAGACTCGTCCGGAAGATTTGTTCGAACTGTAAGACGGAATACGAGCCGCCAACGAGCATCAGGAAGGTTATTGAAAAGACCGGCGGGAAAATTGAAAAGTTCTACCGGGGGGTAGGCTGTAAGAAATGCCGGAACAGCGGGTGTGCCGGACGAATTGCTATTCACGAGCTGTTTGTACCGAACGAGGAAATTATGGACATGATAAGCGAAGGAATAAGCTCGAAAAAATTAAGAGCAAAAGGACTGGAAAATGGAATGGTCTCTCTGCAATCGGATGGAATCGAAAAAGTAAAGGCTGGAATCATTTCTATAGAGGAAGTCTTAAGAACGACTCAAACGGAATTATAATATGCCGTTGGGTATATTTTATATTGTTTAATACCAAAGATTGGGAAAAATGACTGTTTCATCTGTAAAAAAACCGGAAGAATTCGAACCTGTAATCGCAAGGGAAATGTCACTAACTGCCGACGGCACAAAGGAACATGGCGCGGAAAACTTTGGCGTAAATAAAAACAACGAAGTCGAGTCGAATTTTCTATCGCAAAAGGACTTCACAAAAAGCCAGTCAAAAAATAATACAACGGCAAGGTTGATTCTGTATAGAGCAAAGGTGAAATCCGCCGAGCTTATATTATTCACAACACAACTCTCGGTAATGCTCGACAGCGGTGTTGTGCTAAGCGATGCTCTTGATGCCATATACGAACAGGCCGAAAAAGGCACTCTCAGAACAATCATAAAGAATATTGCCTACGACGTTAAAAACGGTGATAATTTCTCGAAGGCGCTGGCAGGTTATCCGAAGGTTTTTGATTCAATGTTCATCAGCATGGTAAAAGCCTCGGAAGCATCCGGCACAATGGCGGAGATGCTGAATGTTCTGAGCGGGTATTTAACTTTCGAATCTGAAACCCGCAAACGAATCAAGAGCGCATTAACATACCCATTTATTATGGCTCTAATGGCTGTGGCCGCTACCGGAACGCTGATGTTTTTTGTTTTACCGAGATTCATGGGAATTTATGAGGCAAAAGGGGCCGAATTGCCTAAACTGACACAGATTCTGGTCAGCTTCAGCAAAATATTGGGTAATTTTGAGATTATGACCGTCATAGTGACAACAGCAATTTTCGCATCGGTGGGATTGTACTACTGGGCGGGAACAATATCAGGCCGACGTGTATTCGATTATATTAAAATACATACTCCTGTTATAGGTACTATGTTTGTTGATACTGTCGTCACTCGAAGCATGCGCATCATGGCGACAATGATAAATACCGGAGTTAATCTGCTCGACTCAATACAAGTTATGCAGGGTTCGTGTCAGAATTACTATTTTCAACGGCTTTGGGCTTGTGTAGATGAAAAAATTCGAGACGGTTATCAATTATCGGAGTCAATATTGATTTCGCCGGGCAACGAATTGATCGCACCTGGAATCGTTCAAATGCTCAAAGCAGGGGAAAAAAGCGGCAAACTCGGTGAAGTCTGCGACAAGGTGTCCGTCTTTTACGAAAAAAAGCTTGAGGGAACAATTCGAAATGTCATGGCATTAATAGAACCTGTAATGATAACAATCCTGGGTAGCATTATTGGAACGATAGCTATAGCCCTGTTATTGCCGGTATTCAGAATATCTTCTGTTATTGCTCATTAAAATAAAAAAAGTCTGATATCCCAAACGACATACTTTGACTTGACAGTTACAATTTAACCTCTAAAATCACGGCTTATGCCTGATTTTGTGCCTAAAAAGAAAAAAAAGAAGAAAAATAATCCCTTCAAAGACTGGCTCAGCTATCTTGCTTTGCGAATCATAATCGTTTTTCTTTCCTTCTTCGATATCGAAACCAATTTGAATACGGCCTGTTTTCTCGGCAGGATGCTATGGAAACATTATCATCGCGGGCGAAATCGCGCCCTCGACAATCTTCGAGCCAGCTTCCCTGAAAAAAGTGAAAAATGGATATGGCGGACAGGCCAAAGAAGTTTCGAACATATAGCCATGCTGGCAATCGATGTGCTGTTCACACCGCGACTTACAAAACAACATAACTGGTACGATTACAGCCGTTATAAAAACGCCGAAAGAACCAAATGGCTGATGCAGGAAGGCCGGGGATTGCTGATGGTTACTGCCCACTACGGCAACTTTGAAATCATCGGTTACATTCTTGGATTGTTCGGTTTTAATATCTACAGCATAGCCAGACCGCTTGATAACAAGTATATCAGCAGGTACTTGTATGGAGTGCGTGAGCGAGTCGGCCAGACTATACTCGATAAGAAAGGTGCCGCTAAAATGATGGAACAAATCGTATCGAGCGGCGCCACCCTTTGTTTTATAGCAGATCAGGACGCCGGCAGAAAAGGTATATTTGTGGATTTCTTCGGCCGAAAAGCCAGCACTTATAAAAGCATAGCCCTGGTCGCCGTCACGCGCCGGATACCTATAGTGGTTGGATACTGCCGGAGGATTGATAATCGCTTTTATTTTGAAATCGGAGTAAATCGCATCATTTTCCCGGAAGAATGGTCCGACAAAGAAAAGCCCCTGGAATGGATTACCGCCGAATACACTAAAGCGATTGAGGCGTTTATTCGGGAAGACCCGAGTCAATACTGGTGGCTGCACCGAAGATGGAAACATCGACCAAAAAATGAACAACCACGGCTGACCCCAGGTAAAACCCAGGGCTAAATGGATTCTCATAATCTTCTTATTTCAAAGAGCTTACGTCAAAACCTGTCCTGAGCCTGTCGAAGGATTGGCTTTGTTTTCAATTTTTTTTCTTCTGACTTCTGACTCCTGTATTCTGTGTTCTGCCGTTGGAATTGGCTTTGTTTTTTCAAATTTGCTTATATTTTCGTATGTATTCATTCGTAGAACTAAATTTCAACGGTTCATAGTATATACCTTTTATTTATAAGGACTTACATTAGATTCATTGTTAATGTCCCCCATATTCATGATGTATATTCGACTATGAACTAACAACTTATGACAAATAACTGCTTTTTTCCGCCATACGCTACTCGCCGTATGCTGTTTATATTATACCAGCGTCCGACCGAATGTAAGGAGAATTCCCCATTTTTCGGCGAAAAATGTCCATGACTCGCCACTTGTGTTTCGTGGCTCGT
>CAYVXS010000286.1:0-4854 GCA_964454885.1 uncultured Pirellulales bacterium | reverse complement strand
GTACCCGGTGCTGTTCTGCTCGGTATGCTCGGTTTGAGTGCTGCTGGATTGAAATTACGCAGGTTTGCATAAGAAAATCGCTACAACGCGCGGATTGTAGTTTATTAGCAATGGAATTGCTGCTGCAGAGACGTTTCAGAGGAGCTGTGCAGCAGCAGTTCTTTGCGTTTGCGCATAAGGGCGGAAAGATAATTTAGGTTCAACAGAATCGGTCTGATATTTCTGTATCCGGCGGAGCATTACCACAGGCAATCAATTTGAGTTTATACATATATTAATATGTTATTTCATGTATGTTATACTCGAACTTGATTTGGGCGCTCAAACTATCCTGGGTATTCTCGAAAAACAACATGATTTTATCCTTCATAATTTGTTTCACTTAGTTCGCAATAACACTTTGGTTTCTCATTCCGAAAGCGTGGCAATTGTTAAGTTAGCATTATTGATAATTTTTCTTTTCTTTCCTCATTCATCCATCGTCCCGGATAAATCTCATTTTGCATTAATATCTATTGTGTCACCTTCATATATTCGATCTCCAGCTCGGTCATGTCCAACTGCTCCCATAACAACTCGGCATTTAGTCTGCATAATGGGGTAAAACAAAAGATTTTATTGATATCGGCATGAGCGTCCTGCGGGGTATTATGTCCTTTGACATGTAGTTTGTCGGCCCTGCCGGCACATCCCCAAAACCACCTTGATACTTCCTGTATAAACTTACCGGGGGTACTGTTCATACCACTCCTATCTCCTCAGATTGTCGATCTGCCCGATAGCCACCGAATTGCCGGGCTATTGCCTTGAGAGAAGCTCTGTGAGGTTCAATTCCGTATTCCACAGGATGTTTGCTATTTTCTTTTTATACCCTTGCAAAGGCCCACCTTTAAGAGCATAATCAACTGAATAGGTGCGATAAAAATTAGATTAAACAGATAACTAAATCCGGCCGATTATTAATATGGAATTATACATAGCCTGGTGGATAATAATAATTCAATAGAAATTCTTGGGAGGTATATCATGCTGAACGGCAAAATATATGCTAAGGTTAACGTAAAGGTGCTTATCATCTTGATACTTATTACCGCAGCGATTATAATTTCTTTATTTGCCGCCCGTCAAATACGAAGGAGCATTCTTTCTAAGATACATCTAGAAGCAGGTCAGGAGGCTTTTGAGAATAAGGACTGGCCTACCGCTTACAAGAATTTCAAAGAATATCTCGGCCGGAATCAGGATGACATTGAAATTCTTAAAAAGTACGCCGAAGCAAGGCTACTAATTCGGCCGCTTGAAGGCAATGCCATAACCGAGGCGGTTTCAGCATATCGCAGGGTTATACGATTGAATCCCAAGGATGAAACTGCTTACGAAAAACTTGCGATGCTCTATACCGGCATAGGAAACTTCGAGGAGCTTGCCTACATCGCAAGGATGAGGATCGAAAATGATCCCAATGATAAACAAGCTGTGGTGTGGCTGGCTGATGCCTTAATCAACCTGAACAAACCCGATATGGCTCAACAGACACTATTAAACCTCATAGACAATATCGAGAAGCTTCCAAGTAAATACCCCGAGTATATAGAGGCCTGCTTACGGATGAGTAATATCACTATAAGCGAGGACAGCTCCCCTCAGGCAACAGCAAAAGCCCTTGAATGGCTTAACAAAGCCGTGGAGTATGCACCAGAATCCGCTGAAGCTTTAGTAAATCGTGCCAACTTCTATTGTGATACACCTGTTATTTTCGGTGTTAGTCAAACCGACCGATTATCGGCCGCTCGTAAAGACCTCGAGGCAGCCGACAAACTCGGCACGGAAAACCCAAAGATTCTCCTCTTGGCAGGTTCACAATGGCTGACACTGGGTGAGCTGGACAAAGCAGCAGCCGAAATACAGGCCGTTGATAAACTATCACAGGAAACTATAGAAAAATACTTTCTGGACGCCGAAGGTTTGAAAGCGGCCAGATTCGTATTAGCATCCGAACTGGTAATGCGCAGGGGCAATGTACAACAGGCCGTCTCTCTGGCCGACGAAGCTCTGAAAACACTGACCGAAGAAAGACACAGAGTGCAGATTCTTCCAACCGCTATAAGTATTTATACGGATGCAGGAAAGATTGCGGAGGCACGCCGTTATCTCGACGAATATCTTGAAAGCCTGCACAAAATGGGAAAAACACTGGCATCCACTCTAAGAAACACTTACCTGCAGGCAATAGTGGCTATGGCTGAAAAGAAACCGTATGTAGTTATCGATCTTTTACAACCTGTTATCATAAATAATCCCTCATCGCCCGCACTATGGCGCCTCCTTGCAGAAGCCTATGCTCAAACCGGCCAGACTGGGAGAGCCATCAATGCCCTGATTAAATACCAAAATTTTTATCCGCAGAATGAGCAGTTGTCCCTGCAACTGGCGCAAGAGTACTCCAACCAGCAAGACTGGAAAGATATGCTTACAGCGGCACAACAAGCGGAATCTCTCAATCCTTCAGACGTTACAGCCAAACTTTTTCGTATTGAAGCAGATATTCATCTGGCGATAGAACAGTCAAACATGATAGATACGGCTAAACTCGAAAAGTTGTCGACCGAATTACAGGAACTTCGCCGAACGCAGCCGGACGATGTCAATATTCGTGCATTACAGGCAGTTATTGCTCTCAATCTCAAACAATATGACAAGGTTGAAAGAGAACTAAAACTGGCCATCAAAGAGTGCAATGAGCCGCTAAAAGCTGAGATGCTCCTTGCAAACTACTATTATCAAGCTAAACGAATCCCTGAAGCTGTAAACCTCTGTATGTCTGCCTGCAAAAATCATCCCGATGTTGCCGATCCATGGCTTTACCTGTCGGAGCTTTATACAGCCCAACGGGATTTTGATTCGGCCCGCAAATGCCTCAGACAGGGACTGGATACTGTCACAGCAGATAAGCAGAAACGTTTACTTTCTATCAGGCTCGCATTGCTGGAGCTTCTTAACGGTAACAGGAAAGACGGAATCGACATACTTACCGAACTGGCAGCACAGAATGAACAGGAAATCCAGGCTCGCTTGTTGCTTCTGGGTGTTCGAGAAATCAAAAATGACCCGGTAAAAGCACAGAAGCTGATCAATGAATTAAAACAAATAGAGGGGCAAAGCGGACTTTGGTGGCGACTACACCAGGGGACACTATGGCTTTCATCTCCACAGTGGCGCCAGAAACAGCGTGATATTACAGAAATACTCCAAAATTGCATTAGTGCGGATCCCACATGGTCGGCCCCCGTGCTTGTCCTGATGAATATGTATGAGAAACTTGATGATCCACAAAAGATTGAAGATACTGCAAGACAGGCACTTGCCAGGAATCCCTCGGCGGCCGATATCGCAGATAAACTGATATTGCTGCTCGAGAAACAGGGCCGTCTCGCCGACGCTGAGAACATTCTTCGGCAAGTCGAGGTTAACTGGAAAATTGCCAACGCCTGGCAGGTCAGATTTGCTCTTCGAACCGGGGACATCTCCCGAGCAATTAACGAACTGAAACTCAGGGCATCCAACGACGAAAATGATGCAGTTTCCCGAATACAATTGGCTCGACTGATATACCAGCAAACAAGAGATCCCAACCAGGCTTTTGCATACTTAAATGAAGCAGAGGCAATAACTTCCGGTTCACCTGCGGCAACAGTGGTAAAAGTTTCCATTTTAAATGAGGAAGGCCGAACCAAAGAAGCTATGCAGGTCATAAATGATTATGTGAAGAGCCACGATAATTTCAATGCATATTGGATGCGCGCGTTATACCTGGACAACGAAGGTGAATATGATCGTGCTGAAAAAGATTACAAAAAGCTGACAACATTTACCAAGGCCGGCGCGTCCGGTTATGGACTGTTATGCAACTTCTACCTAAACAGGGAGAAAAAAGACAAAGCCATAGCAACCCTCGAAGAGGGCATAAAAAAATATCCCGAGAATCTGAGCCTGCAGCGCACGCTGATGAAATTGCTTTTTTCACCCGGCCCTTTACAGGACCGCTCAAAAGCACAGGAAATTCTTGCATCACTTGAAGAAAAATTCCCTCAAGACCTTGAATTAATGAAGTTCAGAGTCGCACAATTACTGCAAAATCCGACACCGCAGTCATTAAAAACGGCAAAAGACATCCTGGAAAATATTATTCAACTCGAACCTACCGGAATCGAATCGCATCTTGCACTGCTTGGTATTATGATGCAAGCTGGAGAATACAGCAGCGCCCGTGATTATGCTATTCAGGCCCTCGGAGCCAATCCGAACAACCCGTCATTGCTTTCCGCAAGGGGCAGGGCCGAGCTTGCAATCGGCAATCCCCAAATGGCGGACGAGCTGGCTCATATGGTACTCCAGAAAGACCCTGATAATATCGAGGCCAGGGACATTCTAATAAAAGCAGCATTGGATAGCGGTGATAATAATCTTCTCAGGGAGGTCAGGGTGCTGATTGAATCTGCAATCGACAAAAATCCTGCAGACGAGAAACTCCTGATTTCGCGGGCACATGTCCTGGCATCAATGAAAATCCCTGGAGATGCGATTCCTGCAATGGAGACCTATTGCAAAACAGAACAGGGAAGCAAGAGTGTTTCAGCTATAGTGACACTCGCCGATCTGTATCGTCTTACAGGCGATATGAACATGGCAAAACAAACCATCGAACGGGCAGAAAAACTGGCCCCGAACAATCAAGCCGTTGTGCACTCAAAGCTTTTACTGCTTGTAGCACAAAAGCGTTTTGGGGAGCTGGAACAAATCAGTTCAGCATATCTTTCGGTCAAAGATCAGAATCCTGAAATACTTATGGAGGCG
>CAYVXS010000285.1:0-4862 GCA_964454885.1 uncultured Pirellulales bacterium | reverse complement strand
AAAAACAAAGCCAATCCTTCGACAAGCTCAGGACGAGTTTTGGTTAGCCCACAGACCTGTGCAGGGGTATAAATCAATGTTATCAGTACAGAAAATGTTGATTTGGAGAGAAATTTAGCCTTTAAGTTCTTTTACTCTTTGCCAGAGCAGCTCGGACAGCTCTTTTATGCCTGAGCCGGTAACTGCAGAAATGGGGTGGATAGGCTGATGCAGTTTGTCCTGCAGCTCTTTGATAATTTCATCATCGGGAACAAGGTCGATTTTATTGGCGACGATAATTTCGGATTTTTTGGAGAGGATTTTGCTGTGCTGCTCCAATTCACCGCGGATGGCGTAGTAATTTTCGACCGGGTCGGAGCCGTCTATCGGCATAATATCGAGGATATGAGCCAGGATAGTCGTTCGCTCGATATGTTTGAGGAAATCGTGTCCGAGTCCCGCTCCGTCGTGTGCTCCTTCTATCAGGCCGGGAATATCCGCCATGACGAATCGTCTGAAGCCGCTTAATTCTACGATACCGAGCACCGGTTCGAGCGTCGTAAAGGGATAGTCGGCGATTTTCGGCCTTGCCGATGAGCAGCGGGAAATAATTGTGCTTTTCCCGGCGTTAGGCATACCGACCAATCCCACATCGGCGATCAGCTTCAGGACGAGCTTGATGTTTCTTTCCTGGCCCGGTTTGCCGGGCGTGGCGTATCTCGGTGTTTGGTTGGTTGCTGTTGCGAAGGCCTTATTGCCTTTGCCTCCTTTTCCACCGCGACAGACGCATATCTTCAAACCCAGCTCGTTGAGGTCTTTAATCATCAGATCGAGGTCGGTGTCGTAGATGAGCGTGCCCGGCGGGACCTTGATTACAAGGTCGTCGCCGTCCGCTCCATGCTTGTTGTTTCCCGAGCCGGGTTGGCCGTTTTTGGCCTGCCAGTGATGTTTGCCCGCGAAGTCGGTCAGTGTATCGATATTCTCGACGGCGTGGAAATAGACGTCGCCTCCATTGCCGCCGTCGCCACCGTCGGGCCCGCCTTTTGGAATGTACTTTTCCCGTCGGAGGCTGACGCAGCCGTTTCCTCCGTCACCGGCCTTTACCCAGATTTGTGCTTCGTCAACAAACATAACGTGTATAGGACTTTCGATATAAAAAAAGGATGGTAAAAATACCATCCTTCTGATTGCTATTATGAAACTGTTATTTAAACAACATGAATTTTACGGCCCTGGAAACTCACCTGCCCGTCGGCTTTTGCGAACAGTGTATAGTCCCTGCCCATTCCGACGTTATTGCCGGGGAAAAATTTCGTGCCGCATTGCCGCACGATTATCGAGCCGGCGGAAACCGTCTGGCCGGCGTACAATTTTATTCCGCGATACTGCGGGTTGCTGTCTCTGCCGTTTCTCGAAGAACCTTGTCCTTTTTTATGAGCCATTGCTAAAACCTTTAATTATGCGAATCAAATATTTCAAATTTTCCGAAACGAGGATTTTAATCGGCCTGTTCGGATTTGTCCAGAAAAATTTTACCGGAACATTTATTTTTGGCCGTAATAGGCGTTTTTACCATGTTTACGCAGGTAATGTTTATCGAGAAGAGTTTGACTGATTGGACCCCGGTATTTGTTTATTGTGATTGTGCCCAGGGCCATCGTTGCGACTTCCTCCAGTACGACCATCGCTTCGACACATTTGCCGGGGGTCGGCCCCCAGGAAAACGGTCCGTGGCCGGCCACGAGGACCGCCGGGATTTGCATCGGGTCGATATCGGCGAATCGCCTGACGATGACTTTGCCGGTATTCAGCTCGTAATCGCTCTCGATTTCATCTTTGGTCATTGCTTCCGTGACCGGAATGGAGCCGTAGAAATAGTCGGCGTGGGTAGTTCCGAAGCAGGGGATATCGCAACATGCCTGAGCCCATGTGGTTGCGTTGACCGAATGGGTATGACAGATTCCGCCCACGGCCTCGAAATTCCTGTAGAGCTCAAGGTGCGTCGGTGTATCGGAGGAAGGATTCAGTTTGCCTTCGAGGATTTTACCTTCGAGGTCAAGCAAAACAATCTTATCCGGTGTCAGGTCGTCGTAAGGAACGCCGCTGGGCTTTATTGCGACCACGCCGGTCGAGCGGTCGATTCCGCTGACGTTACCCCAGCTATAGATAATGAGTTTTTGAGTTTGCAGCTCGATATTTGCCTCACAGACGACTTTTTTGAGTTCTTCGTTCATAATAAATTCTTACGCATTCGCTGCGTCTTTAATATTCAAAAGGTCCTTCATGACATTGGCCAGTTTTGCGGTGGAGTCTTTCACACCGAGGGCATCGTGAAGCTGTTTATAAAGGGTGTACAATTTTTTATAGACCGCGTGGTTTTCGGCGATCGGTTTATAGGTGACATCCTTAAAGCCGCACATTGCCACCTGGGCATCGCCGAAATTATCGTATCCGCCGGCCTTTTTACCGGCGACGACGGCTGCGGCTATCGCCGAACCGAGTGCGCAGGTCTGGGCGGAGCGGGCGATTTTCATCTCTCTGCCGATGACATCGACGTAAATCTGCATAATCATCGGATTCTTTTCGGCGATTCCGCCGCAGTTGACTACTTCGGAGATTTTTACACCGTATTCCTCGAATCGGTTGATTATTGTCAGGGCGCCGAAAGCGGTCGCTTCAATCATGGCACGGTAAATTTCTTCCGGTTTTGTATGGAGGGTCTGGCCCAGCAGCAATCCGGTAAGTCGCTGATCGACAAGGATAGTCCTGTTGCCGTTGTTCCAGTCGAGCGCCAGAAGGCCGGACTGGCCGGGTTTAAGCTTTGTCGCTTTTTCGGTGAGAGCTTCGTGCGAGCCTGCGGATTTCCCGCCCGGCTGGATATAGTTGACGAACCAGTTGAAAATGTCCCCGACGGCGGATTGACCCGCTTCGAGTCCCCAGAAGCCGGGTAGAATGGAGCTATCGACAATGCCGCAAATACCAGGGATATCGGCCAATTTCTTATTGGTCGGCCAGACCGCCATATCGCAGGTGCTGGTGCCGATGATCTTGACCAGGACGCCTTCCTTGATTCCGGAACCGACACCTCCCAGGTGGGCGTCGAATGCTCCTATCGCAACAGGTATACCGGCTGGGAGCCCAAGCTTTGCGGCCCATTTGTCGGTCAAGTTGCCGGCCTTGGTATCGACGGCGTACGTTTTGTCGCCGAGGGTGTCACGGAGCTTACCTAATTTGGGATCAAGCTTGGCGAGGAAATCCTTTTCAGGGTAGCCGCCCCATGTGTCATTGAACATCGCCTTATGCCCGGCGGCGCATCGGCAGCGTTTCAGTTTGCTCGGGTGGTCCGTACCGGTGAGAATCGCCGGTACCCAGTCGGCATGTTCGACCCAGGTGTATGCTGCGTCATATACTTTCGGGGCGGTCCGCAGGCAGTGAAGGATTTTGCTGAAGAACCACTCGGATGAATATGTCCCGCCGCACTTGGCGAGATATTCTGGGTGAAGTTTTTTGGCCAGCTCGGTAATTTCGGCCGCTTCCGCGTGTCCCGTGTGATCTTTCCAGAGCCAGGCATGGGCGTTCGGATTGTCTTTGAATTCGTCCAACATGCCGAGTGGGGTGCCGTCCTTATCGACCGGCAGGGGAGTCGAGCCGGTAGTATCGACGCCGATGCCGACAATCTCGGCGGGATCGAAGTTTTTGTCCGCACTTTTGGCCTGTTTTATCGCTTCTTTAATTGTTACTTCAAGGCCCTTGATGTAATCGGCCGGATTTTGCCTCGCTACGTTATGATCGGCAGGATCGAGAATGATACCGGCCTGGCCGGTTTCATATTCGTGTACGAACGTTCCAAGCTCTTTACCGTTAGAGACGTCAACCAAAAGAGACCTCACGGAGTTGGTTCCATAATCAAGTCCAATTGTGTATGCCATAAATATGCCCTTTCTATTAAATATTTTGTCCAGGCAAAGATAATAGGTAGTCTTTTGACCGGTTGCAAGTGTCTAATCGTCGTATTATTGTTATTTTCCAGTTTTTTATTAGGTTTCACTGTAAAAAAAGCTCGAAATTGTCCTTATCTTGCTCTATAAAGACTTTTTTTGAAAGAAATTATTGACCAATTTGTTTTGATTCTGATAATGGTTCATAATTATCGGTTTAATCTCGTCGGAAACCGCTGAAAAAGCAATTGATATGCGTATGAGGAAAAGTATTGCAACTTGTTATTTTAGTCGGTAGAATTTTTGCGAAATAAAAGTAGAAATGCTGATAACTACTTGAAATATAAGGAATTTTAAGGAAAGGACATCACATGGGATCATTCGAAATTCTTGCACAAACGGGAGCGCAATTTACCTCATGGGACTGGATAAGCATTGGTGTATATTTCGCCATCCTATTGGGTATTACCTGGTGGGTGATCATTAAAAGCAAGGATACTACTGATGACTATTTTCTTGCGGGACGAAATCTGGGCTGGTTTGTAATCGGGGCAGCCGTCTTTACCTCCAATATTGGCTCGGAGCACGTGGTTGGCTTGGCCGGTTCGGGGGCAACCGATGGCGTTGCTATGGCGCACTATGAACTACATGCCTGGTGTCTGTTAGTTCTGGCCTGGGTTTTTGTGCCGTTCTACATGCGGTCGCTGGTCTATACGATGCCGGAGTTTTTGGAGAGACGGTTCTCACCGGCGTCCCGTTCCGTGTTGTCCCTGATTTCACTTATAGCCTATATTTTCACAAAAATAGCTGTCGGTATTTTTGCCGGCGGTATCGTATTCAGTGCACTTCTACCTGAGATTCATTTCATGGGATTGGACAGCTTCTGGATAGGATCGATCCTTGTTATCGTGCTAACCGGATTGTACACTATTCTCGGTGGTATGC
>CAYVXS010000284.1:0-4865 GCA_964454885.1 uncultured Pirellulales bacterium | reverse complement strand
TTCTCAGCCACGCCATATTCCCAATAACCCAGCTTGGCAATCTTTAGTGCCTCGCAGAGTTTCGCCCTGCTTGTCTGAAGCTCCAACTCCGCCTTTTTGCGTTCTGTTATGTCGGTTAAAATTGTAATACTGCCTCTGAATCTGCCGTTCTCATCGAAAATCGGCTGCGGCGAAATTTGCAAATAAATCTTCCGCCCGTCTTTTCTTGTTGTTAATATTTCATAGGATCCGGCAATCCCCATCTTTCTTCGTTCCCATTGTTCTTCGATGATATCACGGGAACTTTCATCATAAAAGCTGGTCCAGTGCTTACCGAGCATTTCTTCCTGTGAATATCCGAATATCTCGGCGCATCTTTTATTCACATAAATTTTTATTCCGTTCTCATCTATCCGTGTAAGACCGTCACTCATTGTCTCAGCCAACAACCGGTAATGCTCTTCCGATTTTCGTAAGGCTTCCTCTGCCCTCTTTCGGGCCGTGATGTCCTCCAATACCCCTTCGAAACAAATCAATTTTCCACTTTCGTCGTATACCGCAGTACCTGTATTTGAAACTACTATTGGTGTCCCGTCTTTCTTTTTGAGGTAGAGCTCTTCGTTTTTTACAAATCCATTTGCCGTGATTTTCCTATTGAATTCAGCTCTCTTTGACGGGTCAACATAAGCATCCGAGACTCTCAATTTTAGCACATCTGCTTTATTTTCATATCCCAGCAACCTCACATAGGCTGGATTAACATCGATAAATTTACCTTCATTTCCCGGAGTAACTCTATAAATCCCCACGTTCAGGTTCTCAAAGAGCTTACGGTATTTTGCTTCCGCTTCCCGCAGTGCCTTCTCCGCTCGCTTGCGCTCGGTGATGTCATGGGTCATTACAACTATACCGATCCGATTTCCTTTTTCTTTCACTACTGCGGTCGAACACTCCAAAGTTAATTCCTGACCCGTTCTATTGTTGATAGTGACCTCCATTGATACTTTCTTGCCGGTAACGGCCTGGGCGAAAGCCTTCAGCAAAGCGGGAATATCTTTGATTGAGAAAATTCCTATTTTGGTAAAGTGTTTTCCCACCAATTCTTCCTTGGGCCCCGCAAACATCTCGACTGCCTTGGAATTGACGTCCAGGATTCTTCCGATTATGTCAAGATATATCAATCCCTCATGGACGCCCTCGAAAATGTTTCGGAATTTTTCTTCACTCTCCTGCAGTGCCTTTTCAGCTTTCTTGCGATCGTCAATATTGCGATTTATTCCGACAAGACCAATAGTTTTTCCGCTCTCATCTCGTAAAGGAACCTTCGTTATTGAAGTCCATTCTTCAATACCCTGTCTGTTTGAATACAAACCCTCTCTGTTTATCACTGGCCGATTTTGGCGAATAACTTCCTTTTCTTCAGCATAAAAAATCTCTGCCAGCTCTTTCGGGTAAAGGTCAAAATCCGTTTTTCCAATAAGCTCCCCTTCACGTTGAAATCCCTCACATCTCACTACTGTTTCATTACCAAGAATGAATCTATGCTGTTTGTCTTTAACGTAAATTCTATCTGGTATATTATCTATAAATAGCCGCAAAAGTTTATGTTTATTCTTCAGTTCATCCTCGGCCCGTCTGCGCTCTGTTATATCTTCCCCGGAGCTTAGCACACAAAGTCCCCGACCATTTGTGTCTTTTAAAACCGTATTGTGCCATCCGATAATTCTTTCCCGGCCTGTCTTTGTGAGCACAAAATTCTCGGCATAATCTTCGTGTTTCAATCTTCCGTTCATAAGATTGTTAAGTTTGGTTCTTACCGTTCCTCTGATTCTTTCAGGCAGAAAATTATCATACCAGTTTTTCCCGAGTATCTCATCTTCGCTATAACCAAGAATTTCACAGCCCTTTTTATTAATCAGCCCGACTTGTCCATCGCCATCCACAGCAACTATCATTACACCTGCTATATCAAGATACTTTTGTGCCCTGTCTCTTTCGCATCGCAGGTTCTTTTCCGCCAGCCTGCGTTCGGTGACATCAATGAATGATGTCATCATACAAAGAGGCTTGCCGGAACTATCCATAACGATGTTTGTCGATAGCTGCACAATGAAAAGAGAATTGTCTTTTCGCTGTGCAGGCCCTTCCTCGACCCAGCCGCCGCCTCGATGAAGATTTTTTATCCTGTCATTGATATTTCCCAATATTTGCCAAAAATGCACTACCGGCCTTCCTAAAACCTCCCCCACGTCGTCATGCCCCCACATCTTCAAAAAGGCACTATTAACATATTTCAGAATTCCGTTAAGGTCGGCTATAGCAATGGCATTAATTGACGCAGCAATCGCCATATCCTTCAACCGGAGCTCCTTCTCAACCCTTATGCGTTCGGTTATATCTCTGGCAATCACCATAATCCTTGCAGGTTCACCATTCGATTTGATAAGCGAAGCAGAACACTCCAAAAATATTTTACGGCCCTTTTTATTTTGGATATGTATAGTCACATTCGTCTTGCTACCTGATAGAACACCACGAAATAAACCGAGATACTTCGGAATATCTTTAACGGAGAGAATCCCCAGTTTCGTGAAATGCTTATTTATCAATTCCTCTTTTGTACCACCGAATATCTCGAGGGCTTTTTCATTAACATCGAGAATCTTGCCGAAACAGTCCAGATACGCGATGCCGTCCTTGGCATGCTTGAAAATACTTCTGAACTTCTGTTCCGAGCCTTTTAAGATTTCCTCCGCTCTCTTTTGCCGGGTGATATCACGAACAATATGCACGGCGGCAGCGGCTTTTCCGTTGTTATCCATAATAGGGTCCACAGTAATCGATAGCCATCGACCATTATCAGGTAACTGAAATTCCGCTTCCGCCCGCTGCCCCGTACGAAACATTTCCTTCATAGGACAGCCAGATATCTGTTTTGTCGAACTGTGAATCATTCTGCAGCACAACCGACCGACAATCTCCGCCGAAGACAGGCCAGTAAACTTTTCTCCCGTCTTATTGGTCTTAATAATCCGGCATTCAAGATCTATCAGTGTTACCCAGTCGGATATTGCATTAAAAGTGCTCTCCCACCCATTTACACTTTGCCGCAAAGAATCAACACTTTTGCTGTGACGGTTATTATCATGGGGAATGATATGATCCAATTCCGGCTTATCCCGAGTGTGGAATTCCTCGATACCTTGATCAGACTGTGCCCCTTTATCCGGCATGACTCCATTCTCCACAGGCTGTCTGCCCATCAACTATAAGAATAATGACAGTTTCACCCCTCTTGAGTCTGCTTCGAAAGCCACTACATGATCACCATGTTTCAGTTATCTAATATATTTATCATAAAAAGTCAATAAGTTTTTATGGGAACATAAAACAAAACCTTACATATCTCCTTTAGTGAAGGTATTGAATTATGAAAAATAGAACTTACCGCCTTCTATACCAATATTAAACAAATTGTGTTAAAAAAAGTTGCTTAATCACAATAGATTAATTAACATACCTTAAAATATTGGTATTTGGCTGAGAATTTCTATGAAATTGGCCGTGCTAAGCGGGGTGTTAGCGGTACCCTGTACTCGCAATCCGCTACAGCGAGGCTGAATTCTTTTCCGAGGGTCGATTTTGTTGAGCCACTACCGCCATAAGTGATGTTGACAGTCGGGTCCCATGCAAACGGGCGGCGTGAACCTGGTCAGGCCGGGAACGGAGCAGCCATAAGCGCCAGTCTGTTGTGCCGTGGACTCACCCGACTCGAGTCGGCTGTGGCAGCAAACTCGACAGGTCGATTCGAAGAAAAGTGCACGGCCGTTTTTTTTGAAAGGACTAAATTATGGAATTTCAACAGGACAATAATTTATTAGGTCCGTCGCAGCCAGAACCAGTTCCCGGATTGACAACCAACAGGCCGGTAATACAACCAGGGAAAAAAGGGTCCGGCTGGAGGATTCTTTTGGGGATTATGCTGGCATTGTCGGTTATGGCCAACTTGCTGCTTTTTTTCATGCTGATCGGTGCATTCATGTTCTTTGCAACGGGCCAACGAAGCGATCTTACCGAAGAAATCGTTCGTGAAGGACCGATTGGAACCAAGATAGCAATAGTCACTATACAGGGAGTAATCTACGATGAGCAGGCCGAAAGCGTCTATAAACAATTACAGGCAGCCAGAAAAGACAGACACATCAAGGCGGTAATCCTCCAGGTAAATTCACCTGGCGGGACAATTTCGGCCAGCGATCAAATTCATCAGGAAATCCTGAACTTCCGGGAAATGACCGACAAGCCGATTATTGCATTTATGAAGGGTGTCGCCGCCTCAGGCGGTTACTACACATCGGTAGCGTGCGAGAAAATCGTCGCCGAGCCAACCACAATAACCGGTTCAATCGGCGTGATCAGTTCTTATCTCGTAGTTCAGGAACTACTGGAAGACAAGCTCGGCATTGAGCCGGTCACTATCAAATCCGGTCCCAAAAAGGATTGGCCAAGCTCATACAGATCGCCGACTGAGGAAGAAATCCAATATATACAGGATAAGTTAATCAAGCCCGCGCTGGACAGGTTCGTGAATATTGTCGCCGAAGGAAGAAAGGCGTCACTTACCCTGCCCGAAGTGATTCGTCTGGCCGATGGCAGCATTTATGGCGCGCAGGAGGCCCTCGATGTAAAGCTGATTGACAAAATCGGCTACATGGATGAAGCTGTGGATTTGGCCAAATCACTGGCCAAGATCGACAAAGCCCTCGCCTCGTCCTTGGCCCGCTACGAAAAATACGGGCTGCTCGAAAAGCCGGGGCCGGGCAACAAGAACGAAATCCTCGTCTATCGCGAGGGCCACCCGCAAACGCAGGAGCCGGTTCGCGTGA
>CAYVXS010000283.1:0-4896 GCA_964454885.1 uncultured Pirellulales bacterium | reverse complement strand
TTCGGCGGGCTCAAGGGCCTGCTCTCGGGCGGTTTCAATATGGGTGCCATAGGCCAGATGATGGCGGGCGGAAGAAAGATAAAACAGCGATCCAAAAGAAAAAAAGCCCCACGAAGAAGAGGAAAAATAAAACGGCGATAAATAAAAATATTTCTGTCGAACAATATCTTGAGAAAATTGCTATATTCTCGGATAATAAATACGGTGAGCTGGTAAGAAAGCAATTCCAGGATATCCGGGGTGCCAGTGAGCTTGCAATGCTGGTTTCCCCCAGCGCCGGGGAGCTTGAGCAGTTGAAAAAAGCTGTGGCAATAATGACGCCGGCGGAAAAGCAAAACGCAGAAAACCTGACGGACGAGCAGATACATAAAATAGCATCGGACGCCGGAATCGATTCTGCGAATTTTGCGATTTTTATTAACGGTTATGCTTTACAGTGCAAACGCGTTTCGTGACGATAAATGTCAAAGTCACGAGAATTGATTATATATTAAAGAAAGGAAAATCATGGCAGTAAAAATCAGAATGACACGAATGGGCAGGCGGCATCGGCCGTTCTTTAGAATCAATGCGGTCGATTCCCGCGAGCCGCGTGATGGCAGAATACTCGAAAAATTAGGTCACTACGACCCGATTGAAAAAGACCCCACCAAGCAAATCGTACTCAACAACGAGCGGGTTAAGTACTGGCTCGATAATGGAGCGATACCGAGTGACACGGTCTCGCAGATACTGCTCCGCCAGGGTATTAAAACCAAGTACGCTGAAACCAAAACCGCTCGACTGGCAAAGGCCAGAGCCATCGCTTCGAGCAAGGGCAAGCTCTTTAACAAAGCCCAGAAAATAGCGGCCCAGAAAGAAGCCGATGCGGTCGCAGAAAAGGCCAAAGCAGAAGAAGAAGCCAAAGCGAAAGCCGAAGAAGAAAAAGCCAAGGCCGAGGAGGAAAAAGCTAAAGCACAGGCCGAAGCGAAAGAAAAAGCAGAAGCCGAGGCAAAAGCCAAGGTAGCAGCCGAAGCCAAAGCCAAAGCCGAACAGGAAAAAGCCGAGGCAGAAGCCAAAGAAAAAGCCGGGGCCCAAACCGCGTCCGAAGAGAGTGAGCCTCAGGCAGAAGAAAAAACAGAGCCACAAGCCGAGGAAAAAACCGAAAGTTGAAATAACTTTCGCCTCGAAGGAGTAAGCAACATAAAGCTCCGCGTATTCGGCGCGGGGCCTGGTCTTTGTTGTAACGGCACAAAATAATTTGCCTAATCATGCCGGGAAGATTCTAAACTATGATAAGGATTGATATTCTTACGCTTTTCCCCCAGGTATTCGAATCCCCTTTGAGCTGCTCGATACTCAAAAGGGCACGAGACAACGGTCTTATCGAAATCGTCCTGACCGACATAAGGGATTTCTCCACGGATAACTACCGAAAAGTGGACGATAAACCCTACGGCGGCGGGCCGGGAATGGTGATGATGCCGGGGCCGGTTTTCGATTGCCTCGAACATGTCCGAAAATTAATTCCTGATGCAGGACGTACCATCCTTCTCAGTCCCCAGGGGCAGAAATTCGACCAGGCCAAAGCAGTCGAGCTTAGTAAAGAAAAACGTCTGATTCTTATCGCCGGTAAATACGAAGGATTCGACGAGCGAATCCGCACCAGCCTCGAAGCCGAGCAAATCTCCATCGGGGATTATGTCTTAAACGGCGGCGAGCTTGCGGCAATGGTTGTTATCGATGCCGTTGCCAGACTGCTGCCCGGCGCGCTCGGTGACGAGGATTCGGCAAAAAACGATTCTTTCAGTGAAGGTCTTTTGGAATACCCGCAATATACACGACCGGAGGTCTTTCGCGGCATGAAAGTTCCCGAGATTCTTTTAAGCGGTGACCACGCGAAAATCGCCGAATGGCGAAAACAACAATCTATCGAACGAACAAAAAAATCCAGACCGGATCTTTTAAAGGATAACAAAATATGAAAATAAAATCAGAATCAAGTAATACAAAATCTCACGAACTGGCCAAATTATTGCCGAGCGGTCCGAAATCTCTCGGCCCTGTTCCCGACCTCGAAGAGCACGTCCAGCCCGACTGGTGGCAGTATATTTTCAATTCTATCTACCTGAAAACAGACGGGGACGTAATCGACGACGCCCAGGTGACGGCTAAGGAAATCGATGTGTTCTCGGATATTCTCAAACTCTCGCCACAGGACAGGATACTGGATCTGTGCTGCGGGCAGGGCCGTGCGTCCCTCGAGCTGGCCAGGCGCGGCTTCGGCAACGTCGAAGGTCTGGATCGTTCCCGTTACCTGATTCAAAAAGCCAGGGCTCAGAGTAAAAAGGAAAATTTAAGCGTTAAATTCAGAGAGGGAGACGCGAGGAAACTTCCCTATCAGGCTGATTCGTTCGATGTGGTCATGGTTCTGGGTAATAGTTTCGGCTACTTTGAATCGGCCCGGGAGGACGTCCGGGTGCTTAAGGAAATACTTCGGGTTCTCAAGCCGTGGGGAAAACTCCTTATCGACGTCACGGACGGGGAATATCTCAAGAGGAAATTCCAGCCTCGTTCCTGGGAGTGGATAGACAAGAATTACTTCGTCTGCCGTGAAAGGTCACTGTCCCACGACAAGCAAAGACTGATTTCCAGGGAAGTTGTCACACACGTAAAAAAGGGAGTGATCGCGGACCAGTTTTACGCAGAACGTCTATACACGCGGAAGGCTCTGGAAGATTTACTGCGAACGACGGGATTCAGCGAAGTCACGGTCCACAGGCAGATGACGGCGGAATCACAGCGCAACCAGGACCTCGGCATGATGGAAAAACGCATTATCACCACCGGCCAGGTCAGAAAAGAATGGGCCTCCGCCAAAAGAAAAAAGGAGCTGACCAACAATATCGTGGTTATCCTGGGCGATCCCGGAAAGCCCGACCCGCTCAAGCCGTTATGCGTTTTCGACGACGACGATTTCTACACCATCGACCAGATGAAAAACGCCCTGCGCGACATTAACAAATACAATGTCACATATCTGACAAACCATGACAGCTTATACAAAGACCTGGTGGAACTTAAATCGAAAGCGGATTTCGTATTGAACCTTTGCGACGAAGGTTTTGGCAACGACCCGACCAAAGAGCTGCATGTCACCGCATTGCTGGAGATGCTGGGCCTGCCCTATACCGGCAGCGGCCCGCAGTGCCTAGCCTTCTGTTATGACAAGTCGCTCATACGCGGAATCGCCAAAGAGACGCTGGTCCCCGTTCCAGAAGGAATCTTTATTCAGCCGGAGGACGATATTTACGGGCTGTCGTTCGGCCTGCCGGTCCTGGTCAAACCGAACTTCGGTGACTCCAGCTTCGGAATCACACAGCGAAGCGTTGCGTACAGCATGGAAGAATTGGTCAACGCCGTATCGGAAATCAGGGAAAAATTCGGTTACGAAAAACCCATCCTCGTCGAGGAATTCCTCACGGGAAAAGACATCACCATCGGCATCATCGGAAATCTGCCGGAGCCATACATGGTCCTGCCGATTATCGAGGAAGATTATTCCGCCTTGCCGCCGGAGCTGCCCCGCGTCTGCGGTTACGAGGCCAAGTGGCTCCCGGATTCGCCTTACTGGAACATCAAATCCGTCCCGGCTAACCTGCCCGAATCGACGGAAAAATATGTGATCGAATGCTGCCTGAAACTTTTCGAGCGGCTCGAATGCAGGGACTACTGCCGATTCGACTGGAGACTTGACGCCAAAGGCAATCCGAAACTTCTCGAAGTCAATCCCAATCCGGGTTGGTGCTGGGACGGCCACCTGGCAAAAATGTCGAAGCTGGCCGGGATCTCTTATTCGGAAATGTTAGGCGCGATTATCCGCGCCGCGGAAACGCGTCTGGGTATCCAGCCCGCGGGCAGCCAGAAAAACGACAAAGAACATGTATCTCCCCCTGTCCAGACAAATCAAATTAAAATTGGTACTTAAAGGAAAGAAGCCTATCCGGGTAACTGTCCATTAAAACGCGACACTGATCGTCTGCCGATATTGATTCTGATTATGGTCGAAGCAGATTGAGTATAGTTTGAAATTCTACCGTACCTGGGCGGACCTCCGCATCGGCAGTTCCCCAGAGCTCGTCGGTGAATGCAGCTTCTGTAACGGTGAACGTGACATGTCCGTCGCCGAACAGCGCGTTTAATCCTGTGGGCCGGGAACCGGACACATGGGACAACATGCTCTTTTTCCAGACAGCGTCGGTAACGACCGTCCTGTTGGGATTGAGATCATTATACTTCGAAGCAACTTCCGGAAATCCGTTTTCATCCAGTTCTCTGCTTTGAGGATAATAAGAATATCCGGTTCGTACCCATTGGTTTGAGCCGGTTATCGTATTGTAGTACTGAGGAAGAGTTCCCCACGGCGGAGGAGAATTATAGTTCTCGAACTTAAGCCAGTCGATCTTGGCGGAAAGGCAATAGAATACTTTCGGTTCCTTTATGAGCCCCGAAGAATACAGCAGACCCAGCTTCATCGGAGTTGCCCCATTCGGACCATTGGCATATTCGTCGTCTCCCCGGTAGGCGGTGTACGGATGGCCGGGATCCTTGTTTTCCGGGAGATTTCCATTTTCATCTTCGGCGTACAGTGAAAGACCTATGCCAATCTGCCTGAGGTTCGCCCCGCATCTCATCTTCCTGGCCTGCTCTTTTACAGAGTTTAAGGCCGGCATCAAAATGCCCATTAATAACGCAATAATTGCAATAACAACCAATAATTCTATTAACGTAAAGCCGTTTTTCTTCATTTTAACACCTTGCCAATGATGAGGCCGTCCGAATGAGCACAAAAAATCCCGCCACCAAATGTAACTGATAGGACACTCAATTTACATATACAACATTTATTATACTGAT
>CAYVXS010000282.1:0-4898 GCA_964454885.1 uncultured Pirellulales bacterium | reverse complement strand
GTAAAAGTCCAGGTAATCGACGTCCAGACGTTTCATCGATTCGATAATCCGTTTATATGTACACTCAGCCGATGTATTATCATCCGGCTCGACCATTTTGATCCAGGGTGAGCACTTCGTAGACAAAATAACCTTTTCCCGATAGCCGTCTTTCAGGCTCTTGCCCACTATGATTTCACTATCGGCGTAACCTCGGCTGGTGTCAATATATATCATACCGGCATCAATCGCCTGACGTATAAGTACAATCGCCTGCTCTTCATCCGGCAGACGCATTGCCCCGATACTAACCGGATGAACCTTTAATCCGCTGCGTTTGCCTAAATCAACAAATTTTGTCTGCACAATGTACGTCTCCAAAAAAATGCGCTTTTGCTAATCATACACCTGAAAAAGCGATATTAATCTATATCGCAGATAAAGAAGAAAAAGTCATCCCCAATTCTTCATAAAACCTATCTCAAGCAGAATAAATCTATAAGGTACTTTTATTAACTTATAACTCTTCCAAAACTTCAAATACAGGCCTGATATCCACCGGGACATGTTTCAGCTTTAAATTAACATTTTTCATATTATCAGGCATTTTGTCATACTTTTCAATAAAATTCCTCGCACTGTCATAATCACCCTCCGCTTCTACCAGCAACAAGTCATGCAGCAATTCTTTCACTGAATTTCTAACCGTAGAATCATTCACAGCGAATTTTTGCATCTCTTCATTATAAGTAAAACCACCTTTTTCAAAAATATAATTAAACGCTATGAGATTTGCCTTGCCGTGAGCTTCCCCGGCCCCGAATCGAACGGAGCGAAATATTCCTGCAAGAAATGTAGGATATATTCCCTTCTCTAAATCCGAAGGAAAAACCTCCTTTTTACATAAATAGGCGTAAGTATATATTCCTCCGATATCGGCTTTGCATTCTTCGATGGTCGAATAAGTCTCCTTTAATGCTTTGGAGACAGTTGTTGTAGTGCCATCCGGTAACGTCACTTTTCCGGGCCCCAAACCATGTGTAGTTTCATGCATTAGAATATGTGTAAACCATCTTTCGAATGAGATGGAATCAAGCATAGACTCATCGAGAACTATTTCGGCAATCGGCATATAGATTTTATTAAATTTTGCTTCAGCGATGTTTTTAAGCATCACCTTTTTACTTCCCTTTGTCTCTCTGACACGCTCATCATTCGGCAAATTGAACGCCAGAGTTTGAATTCCTGCTTTAGCATCCCCGGCACAAAATACTTCCTGGACAACTTTAACCGGCGACGACATACCTCGATCAAAATTTTTGTATTTGTTATCAATCGGCAAACTGTGTTCCAGTTCACGTATGTGTTGAGCTACAATTTCCAGTTTCTTAGTTTCTTCAGGATCAAGGATTGTTACAAATGCTTCGAACGCCGCCTTATAACCGAAGAGTTTGTCTTCATAAACCTCGTAAGGTCCTATTACAACTTCTATTTTGCTGTTAAGATCCATCCAGTTGATATCGCTTTGGAAATAATCATTGCTCACGAACGCATCGGCCCTTGAATTCAAGTACTTTTTTAGTGAATTGTTTTCCGTAAGTTCAGCAGCCCTGCGTAAATGCTCACCGGCAGGTTTAAGCCATTTTTTGTATGCCTGTGAATATGGGACTGCCACCAGTTTTCTGTCCTTACGTCTGATCACAGTAAATTCGTTTTCAAAAGAATCTTTGTCTTCCGGATGCTCATCAATCCAGCGATTGAATTCTTCCTTGCTCATGTCCTCCGGATAATAATTCGCACCAAGAGGTTTCATGGTTGAATTGATAAACGGCATATCTTCTTCCAGCCGATCAAACGGGCCAAACATTATGTTAAACAGTGTCCGGTAAGAAATATCAGATAAAACTAATAACTGCTTTTGAATAGCCTCGTTTTGCCCGTAAACCTGATTCAGAAAAATATCGTCCATAAACCGAGACGCTTCGACAATTTCTTTTAGCGCCTTAGTTTCATTTTCATCCAGTAAATTGTGATCATACTGAATAATGACGGGAGCAAACTTAGCAATCTGTTCAGCAACAGAATTTGGGTCGGCTTTTGTTTGAATTGCTGTTTCAGCACAGCCTGAAATAAAAAACACAATTATAAACAATATAATCAGTATATTCGAAACACGGTACATCGTGACCTCCTTTGTCCTTTTTTTATTGTTTGTTAACATCACTGTTTTTTGTCGCCTTTTTTAATGAGAGACTGATCCGCTTTCTGTCAAGGTCCACATCGAGAACCGTCACCGTGACTTTTTGCTGGACTTTTATAATATCGGCGGGATTCTTTACGAAGCGGTCCGCCAACTGGCTGATATGCACCAGGCCGTCCTGGTGGACGCCGATATCGACAAAAGCTCCGAAGGCAGTGACATTGGTGACGATTCCAGGATATCTCTGCCCGACTTTGACATCCTCTATTTTATTGATATCTTTTGCAAAGCTGAATATCTCAAATTGTTTGCGTGGATCTCTGCCGGGCTTGTCCAGCTCCTGCATAATGTCATTTAAGGTAGGCAGCCCTACCGTCTTTGTAACATAATTTTGTAGTCGGATTTTCATCCGAAGCGATTTATCCTTCATTAACTCTATGACTGAGCAGCCGACATCTTTTGCCATGGCATCTACAATATGATAACTTTCGGGGTGCACGGCACTGGAATCGAGTGGATTGACGGTATCCCGGATTCTCAAAAAACCGGCCGCCTGCTCGAAGGCCTTCGCCCCGAGGCGGGCAACCTTTTTAAGTCCCTGCCGCGATTCGAACGGGCCGTTCTCGTTTCTGTAATTTATAATATTCTGTGCCAACTGAGGCCCAAGCCCGGAAACATAAGTTAATAATTGTTTACTGGCTGTATTTATCTCGACACCGACACTATTGACACAGCTTACGACAACATCATCGAGGCTCTGTTTGAGCATGGATTGGTCAACATCATGCTGGTATTGGCCGACCCCGATAGACTTCGGATCTATTTTGACTAATTCCGCAAGAGGGTCCATCAACCGCCTTCCGATAGAGACAGCGCCGCGAACAGTGACATCTTCATCTGGGAATTCCTCCCTGGCCACCTTCGATGCCGAATAAACCGATGCCCCGCTTTCGTTCACCATGACAATGGGGACATCTTTTGATAAGTGAATGCTCCTGATAAATGCTTCGGTTTCCCGGCCTGCCGTGCCGTTGCCTATGGCTATGGCCTCGATATCAAACTTCTCACATAGGGATATTATTTTTGTAGTATCTAAAACCGCCTGTTTTTCGTTTTGATGCGGAAATATCACGTCGTTATGTTTTAATCCGCCCTGCCGGTCAAGGCATACCACCTTGCACCCTGTGCGAAAACCGGGATCGATGGCTAAGACATTTTTCTGCCCGAGAGCGGGAGCAAGCAATAATTGCCGCAGGTTTTCCGCGAAGACTTTTATCGCTTCCTTATCAGCCTGCAATTTCGTCGCAGCTAAAACCTCCGTTTCCATCGACGGCGACAGAAGTCTTTTATAGCCGTCTATTAGAGCTTCTTTAACCAGTAAAGAAGACTTTGACTGTCTTTTGATAAATAACAATTCGAGTATATGCAATGCCTGTTCTTCGGGAGCAGTAACCTCTAATTTCAAAAAACCTTCATTCGCGCCTCTTCGCATAGCGAGAATCCTGTGGGAAGGTGCCGCGGCAACTGGTTCCTGCCAGTCAAAATAGTCCTTGAATTTACTCCCTTGCTCTTCCTTGTCTTTTATAACCTGAGAACGAAAATACCCCCCGTCAAAAAATTGTTTCCGAATATTTTCACGGGCTGTCTGGTCCTCGTTGATCCATTCTGCAATAATATCCCCGGCGCCCGATAAGGCATCCTCCACAGATTCAACTCCTTTTTCCGAATCGATAAAAGCTTTTGCCTCAACGGCAGGATCAACAGCAGGATCCTGGGCAAAAATTAATTCCGCCAGAGGCTCCAGACCTTTTTCCCGTGCGATTGTTGCCCGCGTTCGTCTCTTCGGACGATACGGCAGATAAATATCTTCCAGAATCGTCATGGTTGTGGCCTGCATGATTTTATCTCGCAGCTCATCCGTCAGGAGCTCCCGCTCCGTGAGCGATTTTAAAATCGATTCCCGTCTTGAGTCCAGCTCCCTTAACTGGTCGAGCCTGTCACGGATGCCGGTGATGGCTACTTCGTCCAGGCTTCCTGTAGCCTCTTTACGATAACGAGCAATAAAAGGTATTGTTGCCCCATTATCAAGCAGTACAACTGTCGCCTCTACCTGATGTGGTTTTATCGATAATTCAGATGCGATTTCACTGATGTGTGCAGGATTCAATAATTCATCTTGTGTTTCAAGTGTCATAAAATTTATTTCGAGGTTTTATTCGCTTTGATTAAGGAATTCATATTTTCATCATGGTATGCCAGCTCGATCTGTTCGAAGCCGACCTCACAGAGATCCTGTCGGTATTCTTCAAATGAGTATGTATTACCTCCTTCTGTGGAAACCAGCATATTTACTGCGAACAACGCGCCACCGGCCGGACTTGTATGTGACGGTTCCATAACAACATCACGAATTATTAAAGTGCCATCATCTTTGAGGGCATTATGCACTTTGGTAAAAAGGATCCGATTCTGTTGCCTGGAATTCTGGTGACAAATTGCGCCAAGCCAGGCAAGGTCCGCACCGGCGGGCAGGTCATCTATATAAAAATCTCCCGCCACGAAAGTCACTCTGTCACGTAATCCAGCTTTGGTGATATTCTGCTTCGCCATCGGTATTACAGACGGCAGATCGAACAATGTTGCTTTGGCTTGTGGTACAGCTTGAAGTAATGCGATAGTCCATGTTCCGGAGGCCCCACCGACATCGAGTAAATGGTCG
>CAYVXS010000281.1:0-4898 GCA_964454885.1 uncultured Pirellulales bacterium | reverse complement strand
TCAAAACGAGGCGGCTATTTACCGAGGATAATATTCAATCTCAAAACCTGTCGGTGGTTCATTTTAATCCCGAGAACATATTGAAACGCATGAACTTCAAACTTGTCAATGCGAAGGAATCCAAACCCACAGAACCCGTGCAATCCGAGGCGCCGCCAGATACGGAGGATGTTCTGTAATGGCCTCGCATTCGAAAGAAGACAATATTTTTTATCTGCTTATAGTAGGATTGTTCGGCTGGCTCGTACCTGGAGGCGGACATCTTTTACTCGGTAAATATAAACATGCGATAATTATTTTCATTACAATTTCTCTGACATTCGTTACGGGTCTGTATATCGGCTCGGTGGGAGTCATAAATTCCGTTAATGCAAAACCGTGGTTTCTGGCGCAGCTCATGAATTCACCCCTGGTAATAGCCTTAGCGTACATATCCAACGCCGGGGGCTATGCCGTTTATGCCAGACCGAGTGAGGTCGGTCAGATTTACACGAGCATCGCGGGCTTACTCAATCTTTTGTGTATCGTAAATGCAATCTATTGGGCGCATCTTCGCCGAATGGAAACAGCTGGAGTTTAAGATGTCGATTGCAGATGCTTTTATTATTGCGAGCTTTACAGTGCCGGAGCAAATTCACGTCGACCCGCAGTCTATGCTGTGGCTGCTTCCTCTGGTTGCGGCGATTGCAATTGTTTATAAAACAACAAAAATCCCGAAAATTAAGGCGGCCAACTTTATCAGGGAAGTAGTGATTCTGTTCGGCTCAATCGTGGTTTTTATGGTTGCGACAGCAATCGCTTTGAGTGTTTTAGCCTGGCTGCTTACGGAGTGATTGATGTTCCGGTCGCGGTATTATTCGCCTGCCGCCGTTGATTTTCAATCCTCGTCTTCTATAACGTAATTTTTCAGCACACCTAATTCGACAAGGGCATTAAAAGCTGCTTTTTGCTCTGCTTCTTTCTTGTTTGTCCCCCATGCGCTTGGGAAATGCTGGCTTGCAATGGCAACTTCCAGCTCGAAACATTTATTGTGGTCGGGCCCCTTTTCGTCGAGCAAGACGTAATTGGGAGTAACATTAAACTGCTCCTGGGAATACTGCTGGAGCAGGGATTTGAAGTTTCCCTGAACATGTTCGGCGTCAGCCTGCTCGATGGTCGGACCGAAAACTCTCAGGATAAAACTTCGTGCGGCGTCAAGACCCCCGTCAATATAAATCGCCGCTATGACTGTTTCCAATACCCCCGCGGCGAGAGAGCCGGACAGGGCCCGGCTGGAAGTCATGCCCTTGCCGACTTTGAGAAATTTTTGCAGGCCAAGCTGTTTTGCAATCCTGGCACAGGTCCCCCGTGAAACAAGCATACTTTTAACTTTTGTCAGGTCGCCCTCGAGATAACTTGCAAATCTTTCGAACAAAGCCTGACAAGTGACTAAAGCCAGAACGGCATCGCCGAGAAACTCCAGCCTTTCATTGCTCAACAGTCGATTATCGACTGCGGAAGAATGAGTAAATGCTCTGGCCAAGAGAATCTTATCTGAAAATTTATATTCTACGATATCCTCGATTTGCCGCTTAGTCGCCTCATCCATGTCAGCTAACCATTTGCAAACTCGCCAAAGCTACAAATTTATCATCAGCAAACTCGAAAATCCCGTCGAGGCCGGTTACTGTAAAGATACCTTTGGTTGCCGCCGCAACGCTGCAGAAGATGAGCTGGTGACCGCAGTCACTCAATAATTTCCGCAGTTTCAACAGCTTCGAAAGGCTTGAAGAAGTGATAATATCCACACTGGAAAAATCAACGACCACATCGCAGTCACCTCTGTCACGCACTGTCTCGGTAACCGTCTTGAGCTCCTCTCCCATATCCGGTTCCTGAGGCAGGTCCACTAAAATAATATCCTCAGACCAATCTTGAATCCCCATATTAATCTCCTTTTTTCAAATAAACAAATAATCCCGTACCGAATGATTTTTGGCTCAAGCCCGACCGGCACAGGTCATATTACAGATATTTTATCGGCATAACTTTCAGTCTGGTTAAGTAAAGTTTTCGAATCACGATTGCTTTTCTATCTTTTTTATCCGGACCATCATTTCATTGATGCGCCATTCTATAGCCGAAAGAATCCAGAATTTGAAGTGATTGACCCGCATCTGATAGTGAATCATATAAATAATTTTGACCGACAGCATAATCGTCGTCAATTCGATCATTAAAAGCCGCAGTTTTTCACCTGAAAATATCGAAATTACGCCGGCCACGATAATTACGGCAATAAATAAGATGTTTATAAGCTTCGTGCTAAATTTCGGCACTCCCCCGATTTTTCCGATGATAAGCCTGACCCGCTCCTTTTCCTGCTCGAAATGTTCCAGCTCCTTTTTAAGATCGCTTATTTCGTCCTCATAAATCCCGTTTTTATTTTCCATAAGCACTCCTTGATGCGAAAAGGGTTATAATTTTTAGCTTCTTTAGCTTTGCTGGTTTTTACACCATAAGCAAAATCTCGTCAATATTCATCCCGAACTGCATATAGAAAGACAGTGGAAATCCGAAATTGCAGCAGATTTTTTTATAAAACCACCAAAAT
This sequence comes from uncultured Pirellulales bacterium, assembly GCA_964454885.1. Lineage (GTDB taxonomy): Bacteria > Planctomycetota > Phycisphaerae > Sedimentisphaerales > Anaerobacaceae > JAFGPS01. Next base: position 2,305 of record CAYVXS010000281.1, on the reverse strand, counting down.
TTTCTGTAAAAAGTAAGAAATTTCGCTAAACTTGAAAAAAGAACCTTAATTATAAAAACTTATTTAGATGAAGTAGAATAAGTCCTGGGGATGGAGTTCCCCATTTAACCGCAGAAAAAGCTGACAACTCCTACTAAAATAACTTGTTTTAGCAGGAGTTTTTTTATGGATGCCCAAGGAAAAAATGATGCTCGATTACTGTTGGATCAGGCAATTGAGCAACTTAATGGTTCGGGAACAAGCTTTTCAAGAGATATTGAATCTCTAAGGGGATTAAAAAAACGTCTTATAGAGGGCCGTTTTCACCTGGCCGTTCTGGGTCAGTTCAAGCGAGGAAAGAGCAGCCTGTTAAACGCATTGCTCGGCGAAAACATTCTTCCAACCTCAGTTATACCATTGACGGCAATTCCCACTTTCATCCAGGCCGGTCAAAAACTCCTGGCAAAGATTGTATTTTCGGACAAAAAACCTCCTGAAGAGTATACAGCCGCCAACACAGAGAAATTTGTGGATTTTCTTTCAAGATACGTTGCCGAAACAAATAATCCCGCCAACCAGCTTAATGTTCAGCAGGTAGAAGTTTTTCACCCCGCCGAAATTCTTCGTAACGGAGTCGTTCTGATAGATACGCCTGGCATCGGTTCTACTTTTAAACACAATACAGAAGCAACGTTGAATTTTCTCCCGCAGTGTGACGCAGCTATGTTTCTGGTTTCTGCCGATCCGCCGATCACAGAAGTTGAGATTGAATTTCTCAGACAGGTGCAAAAGAAAGTACCTAACCTGTTTTTTATTCTCAACAAGGTTGATTACCTCACCAAAGAGGAAAAAAGTGAAATATTGTCTTTTATAAAAAATGTGCTTACTGAACAGATCGGAGTAAAAAAAGACATCAATATTTTTTGTGTATCAGCACGATTAGGCCTACAGGCCAGGCAAAACAATGACATCAACCTTTGGAACGAGAGTGGGTTAAGCAAGGTTGAAACATACCTAATTGATTTTCTTGCCAATAAAAAGACTGAGGCTTTACGGCAGGCTGCAAGAAAAAAAGCTGCTGATATTCTGGCCGAAGCATTAATGCAGATTCAACTTTCCGTAAAATCCCTTCAGATGCCTATGAAAGACCTCGAAAAAAAGCTTGAAATCTTCAGAGAAAAACTGGATGAGCTTGAGCAGTCTAAATTATCAGAAATGGATATTCTTGAAGGAGACAAGAAACGTACACACGAATTTCTTGAAGAATATTCTGAGCAGCTTCGCCAAAAAAGCCGGTCTTACCTTAAAGGTATCGTTGAAGAAACTTTCTCGAAACTGGAACCAGAACAACTCAACGAGGATACAATCGAAAAGGTACTTGCCAATACGATTCCTGGATTTTTTGAGCATGAAATGGGAAAAAGTACGGAAATTTTCCAAAACAAAATGCAGCAGGTTCTTGGGCCACACCGTGAAAGAATGAATAAGTTAATTGACTCAATTCGTCGGTCAGCGGCTGAACTGTTCGACATTCCTTATCAAAAAGCTCTGTCTATACAGGACTTTGAAGTGGTCAAACATCCTTATTGGGTCAGCCATCAATGGGCACGTTCTTTTCAACGAATACCTCGTGGCATGTTGGATAAAATATTACCCGCTGGTATGCGTAGCTCCCAGTTAGCAAAAAGAACCGTAGAGCAGATCGATGAACTTGTGATGCAGAACGTGGAAAATCTGAGATGGGCGGTTTTTCAAAATATTGACCATAGCTTCATTCGATTTCGTTCGGAACTGGGCAGGCAATTTGAACAAACGTTAATTGCAACACGAGGTGCTATTGAGGCAGCATTAAAAAAACGAAAGGAACATTCAGAAATAGTTGCCGATGAGATAACACACCTCCAAGAATCTTTGAGGATTTTAACGAACATAAAAGATTCTTTAGAGCCGATCGGCAAAAAATAGGCCTATAGCGTGAGAAAAAGAGAAAAACCATTAAAAAAGGACGCTAATGATCGCAGGGAAGAATTGTTGCGTCCCAGCCGCTATCTCGGCTATGACCGCGATGAATTAGGAATGCACCTGCTTTCGCGCGGAGCATACGAAATCGCCGAAACTCAGTTTCGCAGGGCTGTATGGCTTAATCCCTTTGAGGATCGATTTGTTTGTCATCTGGCATGGTGTTTGTATAAACAGGGACGCTATAAGAAGGCGAAGAAATACATTGAGGGAGTTGATGATAAATATGCGGATAGCAGCGAGGAAATACGAATGATTATTGAGCGAATCAGGCAAAAGCTTTTGTGAGGTAAACAAATGCCAAAAG
>CAYVXS010000280.1:0-4916 GCA_964454885.1 uncultured Pirellulales bacterium | reverse complement strand
GACATACTACATGCTACATACAACCTACAATGTAATTTGAAAAAACAAAGCCAATGCTAAAATGGGTAATTTGGCGTAAGTTCTTTGGAATAAGAAGATTATGGCGAATCCGGCTTCGTAAGACTACGCCGGGGCAAGAAAACGAACCCAATCCTTCGACAAGCTCAGGACACGTTTGCCGGCCTTCAGCCGAAATTCTAAATTCCAAATCCAAAACTTATGGATTTGATAGAAAAAGGAATTCAAGGAATAGCTTTACCCCGGAAATACGATTGCCGCTCTTGACAATTCCGCTCAATTATGGTATAAATAGCATATAATGCCTTGATTTCGGAGCGGTTAGGCATTTTTCCGGCATGGAGGAGCGGTTTTGTGACAATTCCCTTTACGGAGCATGGGTTTATATTCACACATCGTTGTCTGTGAGGTGGATGATTGGGACTATTTAAACGCTTCAAAAACTGGTGGCAATCCCGGTTAGCAAACACAAAACCGACCAGACCCGCCACCATAGAAAGACTCGAACCAAGGATTCTACTGTCGGCAGATGGCCTTCTCGGAATTACTGTACCTGAGATGCTTCTTGAAAACGCTGAGCAGGTAATTCAATACGAACTGCTGGAGACGAACAATATATCCGTGCAGGAATCTTCATTGAATGCCATGATTGAGCGGACCGAGCTGGTGGTATATGATTCCGACCCCGTCGAAACCGAGACACTTGACTTAAGCGGTCAGGGATTGCAATTCAATCTCGTCCCTGCAGCCGGGATGTCACAACAGGCCATCGATGCCTTCCATAAAGCCGCCTATATTTTATCAACCATGTTCACTGATGACATTATCATTAATATCAACATCGACTTCAAAACACTTTCGTCCGGAATCCTTGGGCAGAGCAGTTTTATACTTCAATTGAATACGTACTCGTCGGTATATACGGCTCTATTGAACGACCAGACGAGCAGTAGTGACAACGTGGCAACCAACTTTCTGCCGACAGGCTCCAACCTCGGAGTTTACATTAATCTGACCTCAAACAATCCCAACGGATCTGGCAGCATAACACCCTATCTCGACAACGACATGGATGCGAACAATAACAGAATAAGAATAACCACAGCCAATGCCAAGGCACTCGGACTGCGTGACGCAGGCAGCACGACGACCGATGCTACTATTACTTTCAGTGATCAATATTCATGGGACTTCGACCGCAATGACGGAATTAATCAGGACTCATTCGATTTTGTGGGAATAGCAATGCACGAAATCGTTCACGCGATGGGATTTACGAGCGGCGTGGATTATCTCGATGAAAATCCGAGACAATCAGATAATACATATACACACATAAGTACATTGGATCTGTATCGCTATTCCAGCAACAGCATAAGTGCCGGAGCAGACATCGACTGGACGGCAGATACCCGGACCAAATTCTTCTCGATCGACGGCGGTATGACCAATCTTGCCACCTTCTCGACGGGAATAAATTACGGAGACGGCAGGCAGGCCAGTCACTGGAAGGATCATCTAAACCTCGGAATTATGGACCCGACCGCCGCTCCGGGAGAATTTCTGGATATTACTTCCATTGATGTATTAGCCTGGGACGTTATTGGCTGGGATCCTTCATCAATGTATTTGGTTGTTCAGAATATACCTTATTCACAGGATTTCAGTTCGGGCCTGCCGGATACCATCGGCGGCTGGGAATACTATTCCAGTAACGAAGGACGTATCCAGATTGTCAACGGACGATTGAGAATGGATGATTCCGTTGGTAACAGTACATATTCTTTGAATGAGGCAATCCTGCATTTAAATCTCACCGGCCAGACTAACGTTAATCTCTCGCTGGATCACTATTCGATATACGATGAAAATCACACTATGCCGGCATACTTCACAGGCCATGCTAACGGTGATGGGATTGCCATCAGCATCGATGGTACGAACTGGATTAAGATATCGGATTTAACCGGCTCATCACATATTTCACTGTACCTGAATTTGGTCGGTCTGTTTGGCGCAAGTGCGGACCTCTCCGATGTCCGGATCAAGTTCCAGCAGTATGATAATTGGCCTTCACCGACGGATGATGGACGGGAATTCGATAATATACAGGTCTACGAAGATATCTTCTTTGACCTGAATACCTGGACTGAAAACCTCATGGCGGATGATATCGCCGGTGGAGGATTTGTAATTAACTCAACCACATCGGCCGAAACAATCAGTGGAGGCCTGACTCGCGCTGTACTTTTTAGCGGCACGAATGACGTAGGCTATGTGCTGGAGGGACAATTTAGAGTCAAAACGACTTTTGACGATGACTTCATAGGTTTTGTCATTGGTTATAACAACAACGACCATGTATCCGGTAGCGCCAATTACATTCTCATCGACTGGAAACAGGCCGACAATGATTTTGATTTTGGCGCTGGAACAGTTACGGGACACATAGGGCTGGCTCTTTCAACTGTTTCGGGCGCTGTAGATGGTGAAATTTGGGGAAATACCTATGCGTGGGCACACACGGGGCCTGTTACTGAGCAATTACGTGCCAATACGCTGGGCTCAACAGGCTGGAAAGATAATCAAACGTATGATTTCAAGCTTGTATATTTACCGGATTGTGTTCAGCTTTTTATCAATGGAACGCTTGAATTGGATTATAATGGTACTTTCAGTGATGGGAGTATCGGTTTATATCAATTCTCACAAAGAGAGATCGAATTCTCAAATCTTTCCTTGTCCGCTATCCTGACAGTTCCATATTCTCAGGATTTCAGCTCCGGCCTGCCGAACGCAACCCAGGGCTGGGAGTATTATTCCGACAATAACGGCCGGATCCGGGTCGTAAACGGTCGTTTGCGGATGGACGATTCCGTCGGTGACGGCACATATTCTCTGAACGAAGCAATCATGCATCTGAACCTCACAGGCCAGAGTAATGTGAATCTCTCGCTGGACCACTATTCGATATATGACGAGAATCACACTCTGCCAACAAACTTCACAGGCCATGCTAACGGTGATGGGATCGCCATAAGCATCGACGGAACTAACTGGATTAAGATATCTGATCTAACCGGCTCATCGACTATTTCAATTGATTTGGATTTGGTTGCCCTGTTCGGCGTAAGCGCGGATCTGTCCGATGTCAGGATAAAATTCCAGCAGTACGACAATTATCCTTCACCGACAGACGACGGTCGGGAATTCGATAATATTCAGATAACCGCAATATCGTCAGGCGTCGTACCCCAGGCATTCCCGTATTCGCAGGACTTCAGTTCGGGCCTTCCGGATGCATCAGGTGGCTGGGAGTACTACTCCGACAATGATGGACGTATTCAGATTGTAGGCGGCCGTCTGAGAATGGATGATTCGGTCGGTGACAGCACGTACTCATTGAACGAGGCAATACTGCATGTGGACCTTACAGGCCAGACTAACGTAAATCTCTCGCTGGACCACTATTCAATATATGACGAGAATCACGCAATGCCGGCAAGCTTTACAGGCCACTATAAGGCCGATGGAATCGCCGTAAGCATAGATGGTCTCAACTGGACTAAGATATCCGAACTGACCGGCTCATCGAGTATTTCAATTGATTTGGATTTGGTTACCCTGTTCGGCGTAAGCGCGGATCTATCCGATGTGAGAATCAAGTTCCAGCAGTACGATAACTATCCTTCACCTACAGACGACGGACGGGAATTCGATAATATCCAGATAACGGCAGTATCCTCGGATATTGTTGTCCAGTCAACTCCTTACACACAGAACTTCGATTCAGGTCTGCCGGGTGCATCTCAAGGCTGGGAGTATTACTCCGACAACGAAGGACGTATCCAGGTTGTCGGGGGACGTCTGAGAATGGATGATTCCGTCGGTGATAGCACATATTCACTGAATGAGGCGATTTTGCATGTGAATCTCACAGGAAAATCCAACGTGACATTAACATTCGACCACTTCGATCTTGGAGACGAAGTACATACTATCCCTGCAAGCTTCACGGGTCATTACAAAGGTGACGGTATTTCCCTGAGTGTCGATGGCATCCACTGGGTGAGAATTAACTATTTCGCCGGCTCTTATATCGACAGGTCCTATGCACTGGACGCCATAATCGCTCAGGCCCAGGCCGATGCCGGCAGTACGGATCTATCCGATGTCAGGATCAAATTCCAGCAATATGACAACTATCCGGAACCATCGGATGGACGCGAAATAGATAACGTTAGAGTAACTGCAGACTCATCAGGTGTAGTTGTTCAGTCCACTCCTTATTCGCAGGACTTCGAATCCGGTCTGCCGGATGCCGCCGGCGGCTGGGAGTATTACTCCGACAATGAAGGACGTATCCAGGTCGTGGGCGGACGTCTGAGAATGGATGATACGACCGACGACAACACATTTTCACTGAACGAGGCGATTCTGCATGTGAACCTGACTGGTATGACCGATGTGGTACTGACATTCGACCACTTCAATTTGGGAGACGAAACACAGACTATTCCCGAAAGCTTCGAAGGTCATTACAACGGAGACGGCGTTTCTCTCAGCGTCGATGGTATTCACTGGGTGAGAATCAATTATTTCGCCGGTTCCTACACCGACCGCTCTTATGCTCTGGACGCTATAATTGCACAGGCGATAACCGCGGCAGGCAGCAGCGATCTTTCCGACGTTCAGATTAAGTTCCAGCAGTACGATAATTACTCGGCATCCGTAGATGGTCGCGAAATAGATAATGTTCGCGTAACCGCAGTGTCGTCAGGAATTGTTGCGCAGACAGTTCCGTACTCACAGAATTTCGAATCGGGTTTGCCGGGTTCATCCAGCGGCTGGGAGTATTACTCCGACAATGAAGGACGTATCCAGGTCGTGGGCGGACG
>CAYVXS010000279.1:0-4947 GCA_964454885.1 uncultured Pirellulales bacterium | reverse complement strand
AGTTATCAGTTGGGGGACTTTCGCCAGAGACTTACCAGATTCGTGGGCCTGGGCCCAGTGTAATCTCGACGGGATTATCATCGGTGCTGTGGGAACGGCGGCCCTGATGATTGTCGCTTGCCTCTTCGGCCTGCTGAATTGGAGCCAAAAGAATTAAGCATAAGACCTCCAATAAATGACAAGGCCATTTTGTTATATGGTGTTCCATGCGGCAGAAAAGGCTGTTTCATTTTTTGTAGAATCCTTGATTAAACCAACTCAAGCAATGGAGAATCTGCCATGGAATTATGATATGAAAGTGCCGAAATACATCTTTTTAATAATTCTACAGGTTTTTAACCGGTACAATCTGGGAAGAGCATTGACAGAGAACAAATTATTAAGATAAAATAACGTATTGTAATATAACCTGGAAGTATTGAGTAAGTCAGACAGGAAATCCGAGGTGTATAGAAACGCAATCTACCAAATTAAACGGGGCAACCTCGACATAAAGGAGTAACAAAATGGAAATACATCTTTACCTTCTTCTATATCCGGAATCTTTGGTTATGTCCATGCTCGGGCCGTCCGAGTTCGGTGCGTACCTGGCCACAGGGACGAAGAAAAGAGCCAGAGAGCAGGCCGTTTATTTCCAGTTGAACGATGGATTCAAGAGCGACTACTTCGACCTGGAGAGGGCAAAGAAGGCGTGCGTGTCGCATGAAGACGGCCGGCCGAAGCACTCAGTTTATGTCTCTACATACCGCGTATTAGAGCACGTTCCGTTAACTGCTATCGGAGATCTCTGGCTGGTAACCCGCGACGGCCGAGGATTGGTATTACACCAGTCTGAGCCGCCGGAGGAGTATGAAGGGCAGTATCATCTTTACCAGGAGCTTTGTCCTGTTAATCCATTGATAGCGAGCCGTATGGATGCCAGGGATTTCAGCCTTTTTATTACAAATCCGGATGTAACCGTCTCAGTGCCCAGAATTTGTTTCGTGGAGATGGACCTGGCAGATTTGGCAAATGAGCCTTCGAGCGGAGATGTCGTGAATTTACCTTACAGTAACATGGAGCATATAAAAGATTGCCTGATTGAACTGAATACAAAAGACAAAATGACCAAGACCATTAACCGTATTCAGCAAAAACATTTCTCATATCGATGTGTGAAGAACGGTTTCTTTGTGGGTGATCAAACAGGTATGCTTTATTATCCTTTCCCGTCTCTTGAGGATCTGGAAAAGCATCATCATAACTGGCGGCGCTCGGCCGAGATGGACTAAAAAATCTGCTAAAAAGCGAACATTAGGACTCGGGCGGCAATATGGAATTGGCGGCAAGACGCTACAATTTTAACCTGCATGTCCTGTTATTGATGAACGGGCAGATATAAGACTTTGATTAGTTTCGTTTGCCGGTATAGCGGCAGAAAGTCATATTGTCCTATGTCATTTTGGTCCGTTGGGATATAAATTGAGAGGCCGCAATAAGAAGATGCGTTAGCGGTTTCAGGATTTTTTATAGATTTGCTTACGATAAGATAGTTTTCACACCAGCCAAGGAAATTCTGTAATTCTTTTGTGTCTGTTTTGTTGTTTGATGAGCTAAGTGCCTGGAGAAACGAAAACAAATCGTAAAATTTCTCGCCTTCGAATTCGAATATGGGAATGCAGGATGGAGGTGGTTTCAGGCTTGCATTTTGTGTGAATGAAGTCAGGACGGGCGAGATTCTTTTGGGGAGATTTTTAAGTTCGCTGTTTTCGATTAAGGTGTAAAAGGTGTAATGCTCGTCTTCCTGCATGATTGTTTTGGCAATAGCTGCGCCTGTAATATTCGGATCCTCGGCCACTGATTTTAGTACTTTCGTATAGTATGTATTCGGGGCACCGACCGTCACCGGTGACGCCATGATATATTCTGCGGCATCGGTAAAATTATAAAGGTTCTGGATTGTTGCCCTGCCGCACTGCTGGAGGAAAAGGAGTCTGACTTTGCCGTCCACTTTCTCGTTGAAATCCGCTAAGATTTTGCCGGCCTCTGTGGCGGGGAGCCATTTGCCGGTAGCGAGTTGTTTGTTTTTACTTTGATCCTGGAACGGCTTTTGGTCCAGGCACATGTTGTTTAATTTCCCACCGTGGTCCAGGAATACGATGCAGTAGTTTTTGGCCTTATAGTTTTGTAGTATCCATTCGAAGTATTTTTTTAATTCGGCCGGATCGGTGCTGTCCTCGCTTTTAAGGGGGATTTCTTTTCTTTTTGATTTTCCGAAAGTTCGGTACAGGGCGATTCGTTTCATACCTTTGCTGTCGGAAAAGTCCGCATGGACAACTACTGCGATTTTCGAATTTACGATTCCTTTTTGCAGATTGCCGAGGATGGTTTGGCCATAAACGCTCAGGTCGTTGTCATACGACATGTAATAGATAAAAATCCAATCGTAGGTTTTTTCTTTTGAAGGAAAAATGACCGCAATCAAAAGGAAAACCAATATTACGAACAACAACGGCTTGAGATGATTTTTAGATTTTCCCATAGACGAACCTTGTGACACCATTTTTTGGCTGATTATATTATATCATCTATATACCATTGCACAACTGCGTTCCGGGAACAGTTTGTCCGTTTGGATTTATAAATATTGTCGAATATATTGCAAAGAGGGATAAAAGAAATTACTATGTTCATTAATTTTGAAGATGGAGATGTAAAACAATGGTAGAAGAACTAATTGGAATCATCGGTGGGACGGGACTTGGCGATACGTTAGTTGAGCATATATCTGATGCGAAGCTTCACGATGTCGATACTCCCTTCGGGAAACCGAGCGATAAAGTTATGGTGGGCAGGTTCGGCGAAAGAAAAATCGCGTTCCTGAATCGACATGGCGCCGGGCATAAATTTTCGCCGAGTGAAGTGCCGTTTGCGGCGAATATTTTCGCCCTGAAAAAGCTTGGTGTTCGCACTTTGATAAGCAGCGGGGCGGTAGGTTCGCTCCAGAACGATATCGCTCCCGGTGATTTGGTCATCGTGGACCAGTTTATCGACAAGACATTCAAAAGAACTAACAGTTTTTTCGAAGGTTTCGGCGCGGTTCACTGCGAAATGGCTGAGCCTACCTGCCGGCGTGTAAGAGAGAAGCTCGTAGATACGGCGAAAAAAATCAATACTAAAACACATCCGAAAGGCACATACGTTTGCATGGAAGGGCCCCAGTTTTCCACTAAGGCAGAATCATTGATGCACCGGGCCTGGGGCGCCGACCTGATAGGAATGACCGCAATGCCGGAAGCGAAACTGGCCAGAGAAGCTCAAATGTGTTATGCCCTGGTTGCGATGGCCAGCGATTACGACTGCTGGAAGCCGCACGAAGAGGGCAGGGACAAACAGTCACTGCTCGCCGAAATCTTAGGCAATGTCAAGGCGGCTACCGAGAATTGCCTGAAATTAATAGAGGCGGTTTTATCCGGCCGGCACGAGCTTATCAGTCAGAGATGTATCTGCAGAAATAGTCTCGATCTGGCGGTATGGACGGATAAGAAAAGGATTAGTGACCGGGAAAAAGAGAGATTGAATGTGCTTTTCGAATAAAAAGCGGAAATTTCCCTGAAAGGAAGATGTAATGAAAGAGTTGGTACTTAAATATTTCATTTTAATATTCGGGATTATTATCGTATTGACCGCCGGTTGTGTGCAGCAGGATCCGATGAGTGTGAAAATGAGCAGGATTGTTGCCGCCGAGAATTTAAAATTGAAGGAAGATTTAAGGCAGCGTGACTGGGAGATTGAAAGCCTCAAGGAAGCGAATCAGCAGCAGGTTGACAGGCTCGAAAAAACCATTGCCGAGTACAAGGAGCAGATAAGGACATGGCAGGAAGAATCCCGTCGAAATGTAAGGAAACAGGTTGAAGACGTAGCGGATAATGTAATCGCGAGAAATTCCATACTACAGAAGGAAATCGAAGCGTTAAAAGAGGAAAATATAAGGCTGCAAAAAGAGCTTGAGCAGCAGAAGAAAGAATCCGCGTCACCCGATGAAGGTTAGCCATAGAGTGTGATAATTCACGCAATTTTCTTTGGAATCATCCACTTCGCTCGCTCAGTGGCTGCCACCCACCAAAGCATACTTTTCGACTGCCTGGATGCAATCGGGCAGGTTTTCCTTCGGGTAATGCCTTTGTAATGCCGCCGAGATAAGACCGACAAACATCGGCTGAGGTCGCAGCGGCCGGGACGTCAGGCATGGATGTGCCTGGGTGCCCATAAAAAACGGGTGGGAGGGAAGCTCCAGTATCTGCATAATCGGCTGGTTCGGGGCCTTGCCGGAAAAGACCATGCCCGCTTTTTCAAGATGTTCGATATATCGCGGGTCCACTTCGTAGCGATGCCTGAATCGCATTCTGACCGAATCTTTTTTCCCGAAGAGCTTCCATGCCATTGTCTGCTTTTTTAGCTCAATGTCGTGTCCCCCGAGTCGCATGTTCCCGCCGAGGCCTTCTATTTCTTTCTGCTCCGGCAGAATATCTATTACCGGCTCGGAACAGCCGGGCTTGATTTCCGTACTGTTGGCTTCTTTGATGCCGCAGACGTTGCGCGCAAATTCGATCACCGCCATCTGGAAGCCGAAACACAGCCCGAGATAGGGCAGATTGTTTTCCCTTGCGTATTTGATACAGGCGATTTTCCCCTCGGTGCCTCGCGTGCCGAATCCGCCGGGGACGATTATTCCGTCAACGTCACGTAAATTCTCGGTAACATTTTTATCGGAGATATTGGATGTTTCTATCCATTCGATTTTTACCTTGCAGCCCAATGCGATTCCTGCGTGCTCCAGGGCATTGATGATGGAGGCATAACTGTCGCGCACGGTTGTGTATTTGCCGGTGATACCGATGGTCACATCGCGGCTGAGGGACTCCATCTTGTCGGTGAAGTCGCACCATTTGCCCCAGGCCTTGCGTT
>CAYVXS010000278.1:0-4951 GCA_964454885.1 uncultured Pirellulales bacterium | reverse complement strand
AAAGGGCCGCTGTCCATCGAGTGGGAGGACAGCCGCATGGATCGTGAGCACGGGGCGCAGGAAGCCTGCGAGTTTATTAAAGCAACGGACTTCAAACCTTCACAGGTGGCTTTCGATGCCGCATTTGACAAATAGAAAGGAACTCAAGCGATGAAAAGGTCAAAAACAATTTGTTTCATTTTATTCACGGTATTGTGTGTCAATATGATGATTCTTTCGCCGTCGTCGGCACAGCGACCACGACAGCGGGGAGTTTCCGAAGAGGAAATAAAAAAGATGGAAGAAGCTATGCCGACAAAGGCGGTCGTCGAACCGGCCAAACCGAGAAAGCTGCTGGTTATCGATCTGGTAAACGGATTTTACCATACAAGCATACCCTACTGGAACAAGGCTCTCGAAATGATGGGAGAAAAAACAGGGGCTTTCAGCGTAACTATCAGCGAGGATGTCAATATGTTCAGCGCTGAAAACCTCGCCCAATTCGATGCCGTGTGCTTCAACAATACGGTAAGCTTGCCTTTAAGCCCGGATAAAACACCGGAGTTATGCAAATCTTTAATGGATTTCGTTAAAGGAGGCAAAGGTCTTGTCGCAATTCATGCAGGTACGGATACTTTCTATGCACAACCTTATGTATGGCCCGAAGGCAGTGAAATGTTGGGAGGCAAATTTACCGGCCATCCCTGGACAGCCAACGGGACCTGGGCAATCAAAATAGACGAGCCTAATAACCCGCTTATGGCGCCGTTTAAGGGTAAGGGATTCAAAATCAGCGACGAAATATACCGCACCGAGCCTCCTCTTTATTCGAGGTCGAAGCAGCTCGTATTGATGAGCCTGGATATGAGCGACGAGGCGACGAAAAATAAAGCGCAGAAACCGTCCGACTCCGACACCGGCATATCATGGATTAAGACCTGGGGCGATGGGCGCGTATTTTACTGCTCGCTCGGCCACAACCACGATGTCACATGGACAGCGCCGGTGCTTGAGCATTATCTGCGCGGCATTCAATTTGCATTAGGTGATTTGAAAGTGGACACAAAGCCGAAGCCCGGTCCCTGAAAGAAATAATCAAAAGCAAAATCAGGAAAATATCAGCCTATAAGCTCTGAATATTTAGCTCAGGAGTGACAAAAATGAAAATGTCCCGTCGAGATATTATCGGCAGTACCGCAGCGGCGACGGCTTTTACGATTGTACCTCTGAGCGTGCTGGGCGGGCCCGGCAATACGGCCCCCAGTGACAAGCTCAACATCGCCGGGGTAGGCAGCGACGGTCACGAGCGCAACTGGATACGCGCCTGCAAGGGCGGCGAACCGGCCTGCTCGAACTTCGATTATTCCGGCCCGCTGACCGAAACAGTCGTAATGGGTAACCTGGCCATACTTAATCCGGGCAAGAAGTTGTACTGGGACGGCGAAAATATGAAAGTTACCAACGACGAAGAGGCCAACGCGTATGTCAATATGCCTTATCTTGAAGGATGGTCGCTGTAACTTGAAGTATAACAACATGTAGAAAGGTATTATCATGAAAAACATTGTGGAACCCGGAACGAAATTGAGCATAAAAAAATCCGGTACACCGGGGCTATCGCGCCGTGAATTTGTCGGAGCGGCCGCGGCCTTTGCCGCATTTACATTTGTGCCGAAACATGTGCTCGGTCAGACCGGACAAAACTCGGCCAACAACAAGCTGAACATTGCCGGTATCGGAGTCGGTGGTCGCGGCGCCGATGACCTGAAGGAATGTGAGAATGAAAATATTGTTGCTTTATGCGACGTTGATTTGGACCGGGCCGGAGGTACTATAAAAAGGTATCCGGACGCAAAGGTATATCGTGACTTTCGACGTATGCTGGAAAAGGAAGACAAGAACATCGATGCCGTTGTGATTGGCGCCCCAGATCATATTCACGCACCGGCGGCCATTATGGCGATGAGAATGGGCAAGCATGTCTATTGCGAAAAACCGATGGCACATACGATCTTCGAGGCCAGAAAAATGGCCGAAGTCGCGAAACAGACCGGTGTGGTGACACAGATGGGCAACCAGGGCCATGCCGGCGAGGGGCTTCGCCTGACTTACGAGTTTATCCACGACGGAGCAATCGGTACGGTCCGCGAGGCTCACGTCTGGACTGACAGGCCGGGCACACCCCAGCGCGCATGGTGGCCGCAGGGAGTCGACAGGCCGAAAGACACACCACCCGTACCGGAAAGTCTTAACTGGAATTTATGGCTCGGCCCTGCGCCGTGGCGGCCGTATAATCCGGCTTATGTCCCATTCAAATGGCGAGGCTGGTGGGATTTCGGTTGCGGTGCAATGGGTGACATGGCCGTTCATAATGCGGACCCCGCATTTTTCTGTCTCGACCTCGATGCGCCTTATGCGGTAGAGGCCCAAACCAGCCCGGTTAATAACGAGACGATGCCAAAATGGCAAATAATAACTTACTATTTCCCCGCCCGCGGAGAAAGACCGGAAGTGAAATTAGTCTGGTACGACGGCGGGAAATTACCTCCGCGACCCCAGGAGCTCGAGCCGGGCCGGGAATTAGGTGATAACGGCATTCTTTTCGTCGGGGACAAGGGCAAGATTCTTTGCGGAGGATGGTCCAGCCCGCCACGATTGATTCCGGAATCGAAGATGCAGGAATATGACCGGCCTGAAAAGACATTGCCCAGGTCTATCGGTCATCATCAGGAATGGATACAGGCCTGCAAGGACAATAATCCCGCGGGCGCCTTAGCGGGCTTTGCGTATTCCGGACCGTTCACAGAGTCACTGCTGGTCGGTAACTTAGCGGTACGGCTGCAAAGACGCGTCGAATGGGACCGCCAAACATTGCGCTCACCAAACTGCCCCGAGGCGGATAATTACGTCACCAAATTCTATCGATACGGATGGACCCTGTAGAATATAGTTGAACAGTAAATTAGGATCATACTAATGGGGAGTATTATTATGAGGGATAAAAAAAGACCGGGAAAAGAACAATCTAAAACGATGTCACGACGCGATTTTATGTGCGCTGCAACAACGGCGGCGGCGTTAACAATTGTCCCCCGCTCCGTGCTCGGAGGTTCCGGTAATATTGCTCCCAGTGATAAGCTGAACATTGCCGGAATCGGCGTCGGCGGTATGGGAGCAAGCAATATCAACCAGTGCAGCACCGAAAATATTGTGGCTCTTTGTGACGTCGATGACAAATATGCCGCGAGAATTTATCGAGAATACGACAAGGCCCGAAAGTACAAGGATTTCCGCGTCATGCTGGACAAAGAGGACAAAAATATCGATGCGGTGATAATAGCAACACCGGACCATACTCACGCCGTAATTGCTATGGAGTGCATCAGGCGCGGCAAGCATATATATCTGCAAAAACCGCTGGCACATTCGATCCATGAGGTTCATGCGCTGACCAAAGCGGCACGAGAAGCAAAAATCCAGACGCAGATGGGCAACCAGGGACACTCGTCCGACGAGATTCGCATGCTCTATGAGTGGATTCAGGATGGCGCCATCGGCCCAGTTCGGGAAGTTTATGCCTGGACGGATCGGCCCGTGGGAGGAAATCCGTGGTCGGACTTCCCGATTATGAAAAGGCCGACGGAGAAACCGCCTGTCCCCGAGTCGCTGGATTGGGACCTGTGGCTGGGACCGGCGAAATATCGGCCTTATCATCCAATATATCACCCCACGACGTGGCGCGGCTTCTGGGATTTCGGCACAGGCCCATTGGGTGACATGGGTTGCCACATTCTCGACCCGGCGTTTTGGACATTGAAACTGGGTCACCCGACCAGTGTCGAAGCGACCACGACCCATTTCGATCCCGAAGTTGCCGCTGAGACCTTTCCCCGGGCTTCGATCATTCGTTACGAGTTCCCCGCACGGGGTGAAATGCCTCCGGTTAAATTGACATGGTTTGACGGAAGACTGCTTCCACCGCGACCAAAAGATTTGGAGCCGGAACGTAAACTGGGAATCCAGGGAGCTTTGCTGATCGGGAATAAAGGCACTATTATGCACGGCTCGCACGGGGCAAGCGGCGTGAGAATTGTTCCCGAAACAAAAATGAGAGATTATGACCTTCCTGCAAGGACCCTGGAAAGAGTGCCGGGCGGAATGAAAGGCCACGAGCAGGACTGGGTAAGGGCCTGCAAAGACGGCAAACCGGCCAGCTCGACATTCGAATACGGCGGAGCACTGACGGAAATGGTCCTGCTCGGAGTTTTGGCCATGCGTTTCAAAGATGAGACTTTGCAGTGGGACCCTGAAAATATGAGAATTACCAATAACCGGCAGGCTAACGAACTTATCAATCCGCCCTATCGCGAAGGCTGGACGCTTTAGCTGCCGGATGCCATATAATTGGGCAAATAACGATTTTTTCCGGGATTTTTTATATTTTTTCCTGTTTAAAAAACGTCTTAATTAAAAGGATAACGAAGATACTTTAAAAAGAGAACGCTCGTAAATGCGTGGTATCAATTCATCATAATATCGTAAAATCTGTAATAGAGTGACACTAATAAGCGTGTTATATCCCTTATACAGGGCCAAAAATCGAATAAAGCTCTCTTGACAGTAAAAGGCCTGACTGCTATAGTGCAAATCCGAAATAGGTCAATATGTGTTAATTTCTGGAGTCAACGAGATCAAAATGAACGATCAAAAAGCAAATAATGGCATGGACAGACGTGAATTTCTGCGCTCGACTGCAGCGGTAGGAGCGGGATTGGCATTTTCACCCTTTTTCTCCGGCCGGGCCACCGGAAGTGAACCGGATGATATAAACGTGGCGTTACTCGGCGCAGGAGCAGAGGGACAGGTGCTTATGAATGCCATCAGGAATATTCCGGGTATTCGCTTCAAAGCGGTTTGTGATATCTGGGAAAAATATAATCTAAGACGCACGGCCCGTACTCTTAAAGCATAT
>CAYVXS010000277.1:0-4958 GCA_964454885.1 uncultured Pirellulales bacterium | reverse complement strand
CTGATTGTCCCGGTTGAGGTGAAGCCGAAGGCGGCAGGAACCAGTCGCCGCTGTTCGTCGAATCCTGGATATCTACAGTTGTCAGTGCATACGCGCTGCTGCCGAACGCCATGATCAGACAGGCTAATACAAAAATTTTTGTTATTCTTATCATTCAATCCTCCTCTCTCTTTAGTGTTATTTATAAATCATAGATTCAACTTGTAAATCCATTCTTCATAATCATGCAGATCAATCTCATTATTGTTCCGCAACCAGTTTTATATCATAATATCCTCCTCCACATAAACTCTTTGACAGACCTTAACAATATAAAGTCTTTTAGCTCGATTATTAAACTAATCGGCCTATAAATCTTTTTATAACATTAGAGGAGGCGTTAAAAGAGAACAATATCAAGTGAGGAAAATCATATTCTTTGCTTCAGGATATTTCAGATAACCAAAATCACACACACCTGTACTCATCTGATACAGTATATTATAGAATCTATTTAAAAACCTGAATTCCCTTATCAAAGGCCACGCTTCCTATAGACCTGTATCAGGAGTAACAAATTACAGCCAAAATTGTGACATGTAATTATATGTAATTTTTCCTCACTACTCCTCCAATACATTTTATATAACTCAGCTAAATGAACAGAAAAATTGCTTTTATAATTATACAAAATTCATTCATATTTGTCTATTGTGGTAACTACGTATTTTTCCAAGATAAAACCTCATTTTTAGGCTAAAAATGAGATATAAAGAATATTTAACGTTTTCCTTACACCTACAGTTTTTTCGCCCCGGCTTAAACTGAATTCTCCCGGATCGTATAGGTAAGTTAAAATAGAAACGTATTTTATAATATGAGTTTTATATGCAGATAATCAGGAATGTCGTGTAATTTAATCTATGTATGAATTATTTGTCTATTTATACCACTAATTATCAACTGCGATTTAATGATAATCACTAACCAATGATTTTTACTACCGCCAGAATAACCAGCATTCCGAGTGCAAGCAAAGCAGCCCTTAAAATTCTCATTGATTGTGTTCTCGGTTCAATATGCCGCCATACATATAACCAGAAAGTACCGATGAGACAAATACGCAATATAAAAGATATTGT
Source organism: uncultured Pirellulales bacterium (assembly GCA_964454885.1). Taxonomy (GTDB): domain Bacteria; phylum Planctomycetota; class Phycisphaerae; order Sedimentisphaerales; family Anaerobacaceae; genus JAFGPS01. The sequence continues at coordinate 3,837 of CAYVXS010000277.1, read as the reverse complement.
ATTGGATAACATGAATATAATATACCCCATTTTATCATGCCATGTCAAGCATAAAGCCCCCATATTATCACTTAAATTGCTATTATATCTTCGAAAAAATCATAAAAAACAGCATTCTAATTTAATTAATACTCCCTTCTGAAGCCCTCCGAAACCGAAGCAATCCTGACTATAGATTTGGAATAAAAAGAACTGAAAATAATTTATTGTCGAAAACAATTAATCCCCGGTTATCTCTTGCCTCGAAGCATGGTATTAACAGACTCTCGTATTAATACTGAAAAGTCCTTTTTTTTATACCAACAATAAGCCCCATTATATACGAGTCATTTTTTATGAATCAGAGACAGTCGTATTTTAAAGATAAAAATTAAAGAAATTGAAAAATGTCGGCCGAACAATGTTTCTGGATGTAAACGATGTTGTCTCTTTATTACTACTTTTTTAGGAGAGTATATCATGCGTTATCTGGAAGAAGTGAAAAAATGGTTAGGCGAAATCACTGAAATAGCTTTGTTGCTCATCGCCCTTGGTGTCGCCTTTCAAATTCTGTTCGCGAATGAGTCAGGCAATGTTCTTTTCTTTGGTGGAATTACCCAGAACCTGATGAATCTGTTGAGCCAGTTAGGCGAAAACGGGCTTGCCGGCCTGATAGCTCTGGGTATCATTTTCTACCTGTTCAGCAAAAAGAGGTTTGCTACACAGAATCAATAATCAAAGATAAATACGTCACGGTCTGGTCTGAAACCATATAAATTCCAGGCCTTTATATGGTTTGTCTTTGATAATATACCCATCCGGTTGAGCGTAGCACGGGCAATTAATAAAGCTTCGACCCGAAAAACAGAAAACAACATTCATTGCCTGCTACGCTCTCCCGGCAAAACATGTCAAAAAAATCCTGAATATATATTTACAGGATTTCATTCTACCGATTCATGGTCCTAATCCATACACACTTCCGTCAAACGGAAGTGTCGTTGTATGTAATCACAAAAATCAGCGGTCTCTGTCAAGGAATAGCTATTACCGGGCAGGTTTTTTTATGAAAAAATAATCGTTTTACTGATTATCCATACATTCAACCACCTTCTTCATATTATATCGTTCATTCGCGAACACTTTACCGGATGAACGCAACTCTTATCTTGCCGTATATATACTAAAAGTTATACTGTTATAAAGCGCTTGCTGTTAGAAATAAGAGGCAATATGAATAAGAAACGCTATATTACAGGAACATCGTGGCAGAAGATAATATTCATCTTATTTGTTCTGCTAATATTAAATCCGGGTGATAATACATTGTATGGGCGCTTTGTACCCGGTAACGAAGTCATAAAAGTCCCTTCGGCTTCTTCCGAGATTGATTTAAGCAATATTCCCTATAAAATTGTGTACGAAACTTTTCGCGAAACCGAGGGCAGGGAAAACTGGGAGCTGTTTATGATGAACGCGGACGGTTCCAATCAGACAAACCTGACTCGTACACCCGAGCTGGACGAAATGTATCCCCATGTATCACCGGACGGCGGCAAAATATGTTTCGTCGTTGACGAGGGGACAAACAGGAGAAATAAAGTTCGAAGTGTTTATTATATGAACATTGACGGCAGCAATCGAGTCCTGGTCGCCAAAAACACCCGACAGCCGTGCTGGGGCCCCGAGGGCAAAAGTATCGCCTACCTTAAGGGAGAATACGAGCGCTATAGTACCAGTGAGTACGCGACTTCAGGTCTTATGATTTACGATTTGCAAACAGGCCGACACAAACCACATCCTAATCCATCCCTGCAACACCTTTACGCCATCTGCTGGTCACCCGACGGGAACTGGTTTCTCGGTGTCGTCAAGGGAAATACAATTCACAGCGATGCCATATTAGCATTCGAAGCCGACGGAATGAGAGTATTCGACCTGGCCCGATGGTCGGTCAAAGGATGCCGGCCGGATTTCAGTCCTGACGGCAAAAAAATGACCTGGGGTGAAACCGACTGGGATTTATGTATCGGTGATTTTGAACTGGACCAGGGTGAACCTCGGATCAGTAACATTCGTAAAGTCGTCCAGTGCCGACCTGCATTTAAAGTTTATCATGTCGATTTCTCGCCCGACGGACAATATATCGCCTTTAGTTACGGACCATTCCGGGGCGGCCAGCAGGTCGGCGGCAGAGCAAATGGCTGGGACATCTGCGTTACGGACCTCTCGGGCAAATGGGTAAAAGTCACGACGGATGGAAAACAAAATAAGGAACCCGACTGGGTACCGCTTTATAGCGGAAATCCCTAAATCCTAATTTCTAAATCTTAAACTTGTGCGCAGAGGATGTAAAACGGTGAGAACCGGAACACTGATAAAATACCAGGTTGTTGTCTTAGCTGTTTTGTTAAGTTTGCTTTTCGTGAACGAGGCCTTATGCAAATTAGAGCCGCCGGCGGAAGAATTTCTACCGAAAACACCCTCGCCATCGTCGGAAATAAACCTTAAAAATATCCCATATAAGATAGTATATGAAACATTCCGTGAAACCAACGGCAAAGAAAACTGGGAGCTGTATATTATGAATGCGGACGGCTCGAATCAGACAAACCTGACCAAAACGCCGGACCTGGATGAAATGTACCCCCACGCATCACCCGACGGCACAAAGATCTGTTTCGTAGTTGACCAAGGAACAAACAGAAGAAATAAAACCAGAAGTGTTTATTATATGAATATCGACGGGAGCAATCGAGTGTTGGTCGCCCGAAACGCCCGGCAGCCGTGCTGGAGCCCCGACGGTAAAAATATCGCTTACCTCAGAGCAGAATACGAAAACTACAGCACGCGAGAATATGCAACATCGGAGCTTATGATTTACAATCTTGAGACCGGCCGGCACAAATCGCATCCCAATACAACCCTGCGTCACCTCTACGCCATATGCTGGTCACCCGACGGCAACTGGTTTCTGGGCGTTGTCGCAGGAAATACGGAATACAGCGATACCATACTCGCTTTGGAAGCCAACGGGACAGGTCTTTACGATTTAGCCGAATGGGGAGTCAAAGGTTGCAGACCTGACATCCGCTTTGACGGCAAAAAAATAACCTGGGGTGAAACCGACTGGGATTTATGTGTCGGTGATATTGATTTCAGTGCTTCACATCCGCGGGTCGATAATGTCCGTAAAGTAGTGAAATGTTTGCGTTCGGAAAAAATCTACCATGTTGATTTTTCTCCGGACGGCAAATATATTGCGTTCAGTTACGGCCCTTCATCCGGCGGCCAGCAGGTAGGCGGCATGGCTAAAGGCTGGAATATTTGCGTCACCGACCTGTCGGGAAAATGGGTCAAAATTACTACAGACGGAAACCATAACAAGGAACCTGACTGGGTGCCGCTCAGTAGCGGGAATTCTAAATCCTAATTTCTAAATCCTAAACTGGTAAAAGAAAGAAACAAAACTCAAAAAAATTGGTTTCATAATATGTGTTTGGGATTTTTTTCATTTTAAATTAGGATCTGTTCCGAGTCTGGGATTTAATGCTTAGTGCTTTCTTCGGGATTTGATTAGAACAATGCCACATAAGATTATATCCAAAATACAATGCGAAATTATTTTCCTGTTAATGACATTGTCTATTATCTCCGGTTGCCGACGAGTGAAAGACGTAGAAAGTATGCCGGAGATAATAAAGACAAAGACAGGCGTAGAAATGGTTGTAATTCCCGCAGGCTCATTCGAGATGGGAAGTACGAAAGGCCAGCCCGACGAGCTTCCTGTTCACAAAGTCTGGATCAGCTCCTTTTTGATGGACAGATACGAAGTGCCGCAGGAGGAATTCAGGAAAC
>CAYVXS010000276.1:0-5032 GCA_964454885.1 uncultured Pirellulales bacterium | reverse complement strand
AATGTTCTCATTTTTTATCTCCTGTTTTAATCCGGTAGAAACATTCTTTGATTTGTTTATTTCCTGCTATCGCACTATCATAATACAGAACGCAAAATAATATTGTTCCTCAAGGCATTGATAATTTTACCAGAAAGCTTAAAGCGACATCAAGGATATTCTGTACCACCGCCGTTTTTAGCGTGCCCCTCAAAAACTGTACTGGCATTAATTTTTAAGATTCACCGGCAATTCAGATAAAATCAGACAAGATTATTTTTATGGAACGGCTTCTTTTATGAAGCGCTATCTGGCCGATTATTCGCTCATGTGTGGTGAATTAGCCGTACAGCGTCAGCGCAAACCCGGAGAATATTTGATTACCGGGTATAATAATGGCTTTGTCAACCGAAGCAGCATCGAATTTCCCGACGAATGGCTGCGCAGAGCCACTAAAGAAAATCCCCGGCAGTTTCGCCTGGATTCTGTTAAGCCGTAAAGTGCAATCTTTATTTTTATACCGGATAGGCCGGCAACTGTTCTCTGAGCAGCTCGGAGATTTTCTTATCTTCTTTGATGGCCTCGGCGGCAACTTCGCGGAAGAGCTTCTGCAGGTCATCGAAGTCGGTCGTTCTGAGCTCCGCGAGGGATTTCTTTTTGCCCTTGCCGTTCGCGTCGATGAACTTGGCCATAGTCTCACCGGCTATATCCCGGATAAGCTGCCAAAGCTCCCTGCCGTCACCGGCCGCAATCGCACGACCTAATGCCAGTGACATCGAGAGGATGGCATTCATACCTAAAACGCTTTTTCGCTGCATCGCGTGGATTTTTTCCTCTTTCGATGCATTCTTGGGAATGCGTCCGACGCTTATGGCCTGTTCCAGCTCCAGTCTCAGCAGCTCCTTGTCCGTCTCGAGCAGCGAACCGAGCGAGGCAAGCCGTTTGCCCTTGAACGCATTGGCAAGAACCGTCTCGATATGCTTGACGGCATCCATGCAGCCCTTGCCGTCATAGCGTCTGGATTTTTTCCAGAGGGCCATTAGCTTCTCGTCGTTTTTGGCCTTGACGGCTTTAACATCTATACCCTTCTTGAATCGGAATGTCCCGTCACCGGCATCTTTGAACATATCGGAATATTTCTTTGTGGTCTCCGAAGGTTCGATGATGCTGTCCACGTAGTGGATGGCCTCGTCCTCACCGGCGCTGGTACCGAGCGGTGTCGAGCCTTTGAAACGGACGATTCCGGTTTTGCCTAAGAACAGAGTCGCCGCCGCAGACGGGATACCTGCGTTGGTTGCCTCTTCGGTACCGCTGACCGCCTCGATCGCCAGCATCTTCATCAGCAGTGCGGCGATATCGAGCTCTCCCGCATCCGGCATAATGCTGACAGCTTCCTTGCCGGTAAGTATCCGGACAAGCTCTTTGACGTTATCTTCTACGTCTTTTCTTTCTTTATCGGTTATTTCCCGCTGCGAGGCTTTTGCCAACGCGATAATTTCCATGACGCGCCCGTATTTCTGGAGTCGTTCGGTATTGGCTCCGCCGCCGCACTTGACACCCAGAGCGTTCATCGCGGTTCCGATTTCCGCTTCGAATGGGTCGTTCGGTGACTTGGACCTGTGTGAAACCACCAGTTCGGCATCATAGGCCAGAGATGTTAACATGGCCAGCACAGTCTCGGTAAGCGTCCCGATCTGGTTTGCCTTAATAAGAGTGGCGTTAATTTCTCCGTTCTTGGCGCAGCTTTCGATGTTCGTATCCTTGGTGGTGACAAGGTCGTCACCGATGATAAATATCTTGTCCCCCAGCTCTTTCATAAGGTTTTTCCAGCCTTCGTGGTCTCGCTCGCCGAACCCGTCCTCTATTGACAGGACCGGCACCTCGGCTTCCATTGCTTCTTTGTAAAGTTCGAGAATTTGATCCCGGCTCATCTCGACCTTGCTCTTGTCGCGCCAGAAGCGATACATACCGACCGAATCCGGCTCACCTCTCTCCAGTCTGTAGGCGTTTTCAAGCTCGGAAGCGGCCGGATCCAGGGCGATAGCCACGTCCACACCGGGAACGTATTCGCAATCGAGAATAGCCTGTTTCATCATACGCCACATTCTCTGCTCGGGTACTTTGTCATCCGGTTCTTTGTCGATATACGGGGCTATTCCACCTTCGAGTCCCACGCCCATAACTTTAGCGCCCGGGGCGGCCTCGATGATTTCCTTGAGTCTGTATTGGAGTTTTACCGTCATTTCCTGAGCGTCTTCATAGGTTTTGGGCGAGAGCGGCATAAACATACTTTCCTGCATACTGATGTTACTCTCGGGATATTCTTTTTCTGTATGCCGACCACCCATAGCACAGTTGCGGAACTGCCAGGGAGCTGAGACCTTGCTTCCATCTTTAAGCGTGACCGACTGGATTCGAGTAGTCAGCAGTTTCTTCTTGAGCTGGCCAACCTGAACCATCCAACTGTCCTTTGAGGCGGCTTCTGCGGCTCTTGCAGCAGCTTCAGCGGCAGCCTTCTCTCTGACGCGGAATTCTTTGAGCTTGCCCGGATCGGCCAGCAGCCTGTCAAGAAGCCCGACGATACCCGGGGCCAGGAAGAACCGGCCGATGTAGATCATCCAATCCTGTCCTGTCAATAATCCCACGATGATAAAGAAACCGGCAATCGGCAGACAGATAGTAGCCAGCCACTGGCTCCAGATCGGCGCCGAGGCTGCCACGGCCAGGTTATATGGCGCATCGGGAGCAAAGTTGCCGTTTTCTTTCTTTACGCCGTAGAACTTGCCCCATGGAATCAGTAGCAGCATCTGGGCGTAGTAGCCGAACTTGCCACCACCGGCGAGAGCGGCGTCGGCCTTTTCCTGCGAATCCTTGTTAAGGGCCGTCAGCTTGGCGGCGGTCAGGAAGTGTCCCATTTCATGGATGCCGATCGCGATGTGCCAGGAAAGATAGAGGATTATCAGCGATATCCATACTTCCATGTGCACCGGTGAGAACATGAAGCTAAGAACAACGGACTTGATGTTCTCACCTTCTTTAGCTCTCTCAGTAAGCTCGGCTGCGGGAAGGCTCAGAACCGAAGATATGAACGCTGCGTGAAACGAGACGAGTTTATGGTTTGCGATTACCCAGCCACGTTCCAGATAACCTGCGGCGCCGCTTAGATTTCCGGCCCCCGGCCTCTTACCACCTCGAAAATACTTAAAAGGGGCAAGGTCGCCCAATAATTCACTTATCTTCGATTTAATTCTTAATATTGTCGTCATTCTTTAGTACTCCTTAATCCGGCGATTATCTCGAATCTATGTAACAGTTACGCCCCACTAAAAGGCGAAATAGCAGATTTTAGCCAAATTTTATATTTTTTACAGAAAATTATTTCAGGTTTTTTAAAAAACCTGGTTTTTTACGACTTAATTACCCCTAAAATGTTCTATTAATAACAATTGCTATGAGGTATTCGCCTTTCAACTTTTTAAAGACAGAACGGTAAAATAATTGCCAGCAACAAGCCTAATGCAAGAAAAAAAGCAAGAGTAAAGATAGCGGCCTCAAGAGCCTTTTTTCTCACTTTCCCCTTTTCGGGGTAATGATGCCTATATTCATCGTAAGTAATTAAAAAAGCCGCAATGGCTGCTAACGGACTTAATATAGCAGCAATACTCAAAACGATATTTCTCAATTCCATATTTTATTTCAATATTTCTTAATAGCCTCTTCTGCATCTTTAACCAGCAAAGTGTCGTTTGATTAGTGCATCATTTTTTCCAGGTATGGTATCGACCGTTTTTCCTTTCTTTGTGCCAATATCATAACTACCCAATGTCTGACTTCGCCGGAGCTATGCCCAAGTGCATTGATGAGTTTATCCACATAATCCTTTTTGTCAAAATCGTCTATTTTATATCCACATGCAGGGCATATTGTGAAATTTATTTCCAAGAAATCTTGTCGGCAATTTGGACAGTAATATCTCATGATTAATTTAGTTTACATTCTTTCTCAGCACTTACAACTGAAACCTGTCCGTTATTCTGAGTCATAAAAATTTTTTTTTATCGCCTGAGAATTAGTTAAAGCCTAATAGACCAGGAACACCCAGGCAAGCACCGGAACAGAGATGGTTATAGGACCCGCTAAAACTAATGCATTCAGCACCTTTGGCATGTTGAAGGCAAAGATGATACCGCCAGCGCAAATCCATGCACCGGCAACGATCCCCGCCACGGTGCCCTTCCATCGCCGAGCCCTCGCTTTGAATACAGCCTCCTGATTAATGGGCACACATTGTTCGAGCATCCAAAACATCTTGCCCATCACCACCACGCACACCACGAAGAAAGCGACGGCCACAATAGTTTTGATACAGACTATCAGGGTTGTTATATCTATTTTTTTGGACAGGGCTTTCAAAGACTCTTTTAACCCGGAAGCAGGCTTTCCATCCAATGATGACGTTCCGGTAAAGTCCAGAACCATATGCTTGAATATCATCGACAGCTTATACAGCAGTTCACTTTGCATTACCTTTGGCATTTGTTTACCTCACAAAAGCTTTTGCCAATTCGTTCAACAATCATTCGTATTTCTTCGTTCTCATGAGCATATTTATCATCAACTACCTCAATGTATTTCTTCGCCTCCTTATAGCGTCCCCGTTTATACAAACACCATGCCAGATGACAAACAAATCGACCCTCGAAAGGATTAAGCCATACAGCCCTGCGAAATTGAGATTCGGCGATTTCGTATGCCCCGCGTGAAAGCAGGTACATTCCTAATTCGTCACGGTCGTAACCGAGATAACGGTTGGGACGTAATAAATCTTCCCTGCGGTCATTGATGTCCTTTTTTAATAGTTTTTCTCTTTTTCTCATGCTATACGCTTATTATTGCCGGACGGCTCTAAAGATTCCTTTATGTTCATCAAAATCTTCAAAGATTCCTGGAGGTGTGTTATCTCATCGGTGACTATTTCTGCGTGTTCTTTTCGTTTTTTTAGTGCCACCTCAATAGCACCTCGTGTCGCAATTACCGTTTGTTCAAATTGCCT
>CAYVXS010000275.1:4816-5041 GCA_964454885.1 uncultured Pirellulales bacterium | reverse complement strand
CCGGTAGGCAAATCCTACAGCAAAATAACCGAGCCTGAGATACAGAAGCTGCAGGAAATGGCCAAATCGGCTCCGTCGGTTTTCCGACCAATGGAACAGCGTTTCGCTTCGGGCATAGTCTCACATGAGCCTTTATACCCTGACAGCCCGCACGAATGCTGTCCGTACTCTAATGCATGAGAAATCCTTCCGGATGTGCGGCTTTTTTCAGCGAGGCTTGGAGTA
>CAYVXS010000275.1:0-4806 GCA_964454885.1 uncultured Pirellulales bacterium | reverse complement strand
ATTGCCTAACTAATTGTTCGGCCGGTTTGCCGTAGATGCAAAAGGAGGTATTGCCTTCCGCTTTTTCCCTTGGGTATAAAGTGGCAGGCCAGTCCCACCAGGCAAAACCTATGAACCATGGCTCGTTCCAGAAACTCTCGAACATTGCCTGATAGAATCTGCTTTGTTCGTCACCGTCGTATATCATATTCGGGGCATTATGTGTCCATGGGGCGGCACTGCATCCTCTGGCACTGCACATTCCAAGCTCGATAAAAAATACGGGGCGGTCGAATTCTTTGCTCACTTTTCGGATGATTTCTTTCGTTGGCTCCAGGCGGCGTTTGAGAGCCTCGACCGAGCTATCCGAGGGGGGAACCTTACTCAAATCGTCCTTCAACGCCAGCTCGACATCATCTGTACCGATAGGATAATATGCGCTGATACTGATGACATCTACGGCGTCCCACCATGTGATTTTATCTTCTTCGCCGTGATTCGTGTCGTAGGTAACAGCGCCGCTGTAAACCTGTCGTATATCGGCGATTAAATTCCGCCATCGTCCTTCGAACGGTTCTGTCGAGCCCATTTCGCAGCCGAGACAATACATCTCGCAACCTGTCTCTTGTGCAATTACTGCGTAATGCAGCAGAAACTGCCGAAAGTCGGACCACCATTTGTCCCAGGCCTGCATATCGGTTTCGCCGTCGGGTGTTTCAAACTTTATCCACGACCGCCACGTACCGTCACGCACATTGACCACGGGCTTTAGAACGATTTTAAGATTATTTTGACGGGCCAGGCCAATAGCCCTTCGGATTTCATCATCAGTCACCATGCGAGGATTTTTCCCGGCCCAGAATATCTGCGGATCGTTCGGTTCCTCCATATCGGCGCCGAACGAGATACAAACCCAGTTGGCTCCGGTCTCCGCTAATTTTTTCATCGAATCGACCGGCCCGTCACCGAGATACTGCCCCCGCCAGCCGGTCCAGCCCCAGCTATGTCCCTTAATAAATCCGGTAGGCGAATTTTTGTGGGAATAATCGCCCAGCTTTTTCCCATATTTGATTTCGACACGGGATATCTGTGCTTCGCCGGTGAATTCGATTTTCAGATACTTCGCATCTTCGCCGGAGCCGAGCCCTTTGTAGAGAACCGGTTTGTTATAGTTATACTCGCCTTTACCGGCGAAATAATCTTCACGTATATATTCGACTTGCTCGAATTCTTTTCCATCTGCTGAAACATAAAACTTAAAATCAGAAATGTCACCAGGGAAAAACGAATACACCTTCCATGAATTAATCGGTGCCTCAACTTTATAAACAACAGAAGCACTGCCTGCCCCTTTAAGCCTGTGTGCATCTTCCTTGAAATTTCGCGCCTGTTTTATTTCCAGTGACATTTCGCCGCTGCATTCCTGAACCAAATGATAATCCTGCAATTCATCCACAAGAGTTTTATAAGAGACATAAACAGGACCAACAATATTGGAAGCTCCAGAAACACCGTTGGAATTTTGGGCCGTAACGCGATAATAATATTTTTTATCGATATCAGCCCCCGTGTCATTGAATAACGGCCGGTATTGAACCGAAGCATCGGAAATATCCCGACCGGCAATAATCCATGGGCCGTCTATAGTTTGTGCTCTTTCTACTATATAGTTTTGAGCGCCGGTACTTCCCCGCCAGGAAATTGCGGCTACATCATTTATTTCAAGCAGAACCGGTGCCGCCGGTTTTTCAATTTCCGGAACCGGTATATTTCTGATTTCAAACGCCTTTTGCCTCATCAAAGCCAAAAGCTCTTTCTCGTCGTATGCGTCACCGGACGCAAAGCCGGGCCAGTGATAAGCTTTGAACAAATCACCGCCATAAGGCTCGCTGTGCCAATAGAAGCCACCGTCCCGATTGCGATAACGCAGCGACCATATAAGAGCGCCGCTTGTCTTTTCGTCAATAACAGCACGAAGAACAGTTTGGACTCCTTCTGTCGGGATGAAACCAAACTCACCGACAAAATACGGCTTTTTGCCGCGGGTCTTTGCAACATTTGCTTTTATCTGGCCGGCCGTCTGTAAGGGATTTTTCGAATAATGATGGGTGGTGACAATATCAATGTTTTCATCCCGGATAGATTCGTCTCGCAGATTCGTGGCGTGATAACCGTCAATTACCAGATGGTTTTGGTCGATGCTCTTTATATAGGAGGCGGCCTTGGCCGCCCATTCGTGTGGACAGTCTAATTCGTTACCTGTTTCCCACGCCAGGATTGCCTTATCGTCACGGTATTTAATTCCTGTGACCGTATTGGTCCGGTTGATGACAAAACTTACGATCTTTTTATAATCCTCGAATAAGTCCGGATCCGTCCAGAAATCATTCGCATCTTTGTCTCTGAATGCAGCGGCAGCATCGATGCCACCCCACCATTTCCAGTTGTCGATAAAGGGAATAATCACCCGGATGCCTTTGCGATTGGCAACATCTAAAACCATATCGAGGGACTCGAATGTCTTTTCATCCAGTTGCCCCGGGCCGATGATATGCCGTGGAATGTTCGGGTCTTCACCTTCGGTGCGCACGGAAAGAGCGTATATTCGCACTACCGGCCCTCCGGTCTGCCGAACTGCTTCGAGTGCATCGGCAATCTCGAATTCGTTGGGCAAACGCCACGGATTGGTCTCGGTAAAAGCCATGTTGTCTTCGTTGTAATGCAGGCAGGGGATGTTGAAACTGATGAAGCGAAGCTCGCCGTTTTCATCCATCAGCTTGTCACCATCTCGATGCACAAATTGTGTAAAAACACTTTCGGACGCTAACGCACTGACTGTGAGAGACAAAAATATCAGGACAATTACAAGTCTCTTCATATTTACTTACCTTTCTGCATATATATGTCAGTTTTCGCTGCACAAACACCATGCCGAGTTTAACTATCATGTTTATACAGGGAAAATTATCTTCAGAAAGCACCAAAAAGGCAAGCCAATATTGCCTGAATCTGCAGGGACATCAATATCAGATTAATATCTCTGTGTTCAAGCTAAGAAAAGCTATTATTTAAATGCCTGATTATTTGACGCACATTTGCCGCTGTCGGTAAAATTCAGCTATTCTTACTCGTCGATTATACCTTCATCGATTGGATTTTCCGATTCAAAGATAAATTCCGAACAGCCGAAAATACCGAATCCTGAACCGTCCTGGTCGTCGCTTTGCCAGACAGTGACAAACCTGCCGTCGGGATATATTGAAACAGCAGGAGATTTTTGGTCCCCAGCCATAGTCGTGTTAAGTCGGAATTCGTCACCGACGGGTTGGCCGGAACCATCAAATCTCTGGCAGAATATGTCCCTTCCGTTAACATTGGGATCATTTTTGCTTTCCCAGACGATAACAAATTCACCCGAATTGTTCATGGAAACCTGCGGATTTTGTTGTGCTCCCACAGTTGTAGTATTTACCATAAACTGTTCACTCAAAACCGTACCGTTCGGATCGAACTTACGGGCATGAATATCATCCAGAGATGCAAGATTGGGATCACCGTCCCATGTCACTATAAAACAACCGGTTTCATCCATAGCAACCGATGGTTGCGTTACAGATTTGAAAGCTGTCACACCGACCTCGAACGGCTCCGTTTTGGCCGATCCATCGGCGTTAAAAAGACCGGCCATAATAGAATTGGAACTTTTATCGACCATCCAAACAACGATAAAATTACTGTTCGGGTCCATCGCAACATCAGGATAGCGACAGGATGACATCTCACTGTTTATAACAAATCCATCCCCTAACTCCAAACCGATACGGTCAAATAATCGGCCGCAGATGGTTCTGTCACCTTCTTCAGGATAATCAACGCTTTCCCAGACAATGATGGAGCTTCCGTTTTGATTTATTGCCACCGAAGGAAAAATGTGCCTGCCGGGGGTATCATTGTTGACTTGAATATCATCAGTCACCGGCAAACCGTTCGGATCGAACCATCGGGCGAAAATATCTTCCCGGTTTGGATCCGTCACTCCAGGTCCATGCCAGGTGACAATAAAACCGGTTGCTGCATCAGTTGCTACAGCCGGTTCCGTCTGGTTACCTTTCACATTAGAATTTACCTGAAATTCCTCACCAGTAGGATTATGATTCGGATCAAACCGTTGTCCAAATATACCGTTGGAACTGCCATCCTGACCGTAACTTCGCCAGACGACAACACAACTGCCGCTCGCATCAATAGCAATATCCGGATCAGCCTGGTCCCGCGTTGTGTGTGTATTTACCTGGAATTCGCCGCCGGTAGCTGATGTGATAAATAATCCGGCCAGCAGACAAAACGATAGTACCTGTTTCATTACACTCTCTCCTCCGTTTCTTTTCCAAATCGGCCTCCGGGCAAATATTTCCTCTCGCAGGCCTCAAAAAATTTATAGAACCGTCATTTTACTGCAATAATCGAATACAATCGCTCATAAAGTTAGTACACATGGAGCATTTTTAGACTTCACTATTAATAAGGCGTTCGAGAAGCTGAAATCTTGATTGAAAAAATGTAAAAATTTTATATTTTTTTTACAGGGAATGGTTTTGGAGTATTTTTTAACTGTTTCCAAGGCACCAAAACATTAAAAAAATCAACAAAAGCACGCCTGATTGAACAAAAAGCCACGGTATCATCTTCTTTCGCATAATAACCGGAACAAGCAACAGGCTCCACGTAAAAAACGCCTGGACCAGAAAAACCGCGAATGACCAAAAATCTGCTGAAGACAGGGCGTTGGCACCGGTACCGGCACTTGAAATAATAAGGCATGTTTCA
>CAYVXS010000274.1:0-5041 GCA_964454885.1 uncultured Pirellulales bacterium | reverse complement strand
CGTCGGCCACGGCGGTGACGATGATCTCGGTGCTGTTGTTGATGGCTACCAGGACGTCGTCGACGGTTCGCGCAAGGCGCAGGTCGATGTCTTCGGTGTTGCCGTCACGGTCAGTAATGCGGATTTGTCCTGTCCCCTCGAGCACAATATATTCGAGAAGGCAAGCGCGGCGCTGCGAAACAAAAGCAGCATGGGAGCGACCTTTAAGACTCATACTAATAATCTCCTGACGAAAACAAAATTTGTCACTCCCAACCGGATTTTCAAAACAGACAGTGACAAAGATGTTATCAAATCATAATATTTTGGATATAAATGCCGATGGATTTATCGATAATTATACCGGCGTATGAAGAAAGCCGGAAAATTGCTGCTGACATAAAGGCGGCTGCGGATTTTTTAGTCGCTAATAATTTTGAGGGCGAGATAATTGTTGTCGATGACGGCAGCATGGACAATACGGCAATAACAGCAAGTCGTGTCACAGTCCTTCTTTCCATTGTACAAATAAGAGTTACCCGATACGAATCGCATCACGGCAAAGGATACGCCGTACGCAAAGGTATCAAGCAGTCAAAAGGTACATACGTAATGTTCGCGGACAGCGGCCTCTGTGTACCGTATGACGACACTCTGCGGGGACTGGAACTGCTTAAAAACGATTCCTGTGACATTGCTCACGGCTCGAGAAAAATGCAGGGATGTCATATCGAAAAGCCACAGAGTCTTTATCGCCGAATTTGCTCGTATTTTTTTCACTGGTTCGTCATTCACGATATGAAAATTCCACCGGAACTTACGGACACCCAGTGCGGATTCAAAATATACAAAGGTGACGTGGCAAGGCATTTATATAGTGAATGCATTACCGACGGATTTATGTTCGATATTGAAATCATCATACGAGCCCAAAAGGAAGGTTACCGGATAAAAGAATTCCCGATTAACTGGACGTGCGACCGTGACAGCAGATTGTCACCAACCCGCAGCTCGCGAAGAGTTCTTTCAGAGCTGGCTAACATCAAACGGATAATCCATTCTTTGTAGGGTGGGGCTTGCCCACCATGGTCAATTCTACTGCATTTATATAAGCAGTTCATCGGCTTTCCACGAACCGAAGTGTAATATCTTATGTTTTTGTGTCCCTTGATCAGATTCCTGCAGCATTATCATTGCCCCTATTTCTAGGTGATGCGAACAATACCGCTCTATTTCTTCGGGTGACATAATCATAAAAGCTGTCGAAAGGGCGTCGGCGGTCGCGGCGTCGGTCGCGGACGACCACGCGGCGAGTTTGTCCCTGACAGGCTGCATCGTGCGGGGATCTATAATATGCCGACCTTTTTTTATGCCGGAGCTGCCCAATGCCCGATTTTGCAGATTGGAGCGGACTAAAATCTCCTTACGATTCTCCGGATTACTTAATGTCAGGGGCCATCCATTCGTTTCGGCCGGCCCGTCAAGGGCACGAACGGAGCTGTAACCGCCGGAAATCAGTGCAGTATCTATACTCCATTCCCGCAACAGCTCCGCCATCTTGTCAACGGCATAACCTTTGCCTATACCGCCGAGGTCAACCTGAACGCCAGCGGTCAACAGCTCGATAGTGTGTTCATCCTCATTTAACTTAAAGAGATTTGTCCCCGTATGCTTCCGGGCGTTATCCAGCTCTTGTTTAGAAGGCTCACGCGGGCTGCCGTCGGCATTGCGCCAGCATCTCAGCAGAGGTCCTATAGTGACATCGAAGGCTCCGCCGGTCTCGGCGTAAATTCGGCAGCTAAGCTTTAAGCACTCGAACGTATCCAGACCGAGAATTAACGGCCGATTGGCGGGCAGATTATTTATTCGTGCGACGTCGCTGTTTTCGATGAACCGACTAAGCTCCGCTTCGAGTCGATTAACTTCCTCGAATGCAGCGGCGGCCGTTTGGCGGGCATATTTTTCGTCATCGCCAATGATTATTATCTCGAACGTGGTCGCCATCGCCTCGTGCGAGAAGCGTTTCATCCCCGGTATTGGGGGCGGTTGGCTTTCGATATAATCGGACTGTCTTTCAGGCTCGGTCATTTTTCAGGTAAGTTCTTTATCAGGTCATTCGTATCCTGTTCACGGGCGGCGGCGTCCCACAGGTCCTTTCGTACAAAGCCGAGCAGCTTGACGTTAGGACGCAACCAGACGTAGTAGGGGGGATCGAATAAGTACATATACAAGTGACGTTGTTCGAAAGGAATCGATTCGTCGTAGAATTTTTTTCTCAGGTCATTTTCCACCGCCTCCGAAGCAATAACCAACGGGGCGGGCGGCCCGTCACCTACTTTGTCCCTGTAATGCACGTGAGAAAACGAACGCAGGTACCAGGGCAGGGGCCAATAGTCGTGCCCGGGACAAATTACGTCAATATCCATTCGATGGCCGTTCGGGTCTGCCGCTGCATAATATTCGATTTTATCGACTATAGTAAAAACATCCGGACTCGGATGAGCATAGACATACGGATTTGTGCTGTCGGCGTAATATTTGTAATTGTTGAGATATGCTTCCCACATTAGATGAACCGACGCCGCAAATAATAGTAAAATAACGATTAGACGGGCCGGTTTATTAGACATCGACCTTACCAGCACGACGGCCCCGAGGCCGGCCAACAAAATCATCCCGTGCAGGAAGCTTAACATGCACCAGGGAGTTTTATATGGTATGGCCGAATAAGCAAAAGTCATAATAAGAGTGTAAAAGGCGATGAATCTAATCAGTTTGGTATCGGCGAAAGATGTCCCCTTGCCCGCAACCGCCGCCGTAAAACCAACTACAGCAAGAATGACAATAAGAGCTTCCGTCCAGATGTGGCCGCCGTCATATCTGGAATATAAGAGCATTTTTAAATAGTAATACCACCGATGAATGTGCAGGCTGTTATTGCCCGCGCGATCGAAATAAGTTGTATATGTCCCGATCGAATCCAGAATCCCTCGCGGATTGGTAAAAAAAGATGAGTAAAACAGAATCGAGACAATTACTGCTGCTGCAAGGCCGGCGATAATATGTGGGATTTTTATATGTCCTGCGAAATTCCTGCCTGCGTCTTTCCGGCGCTGTATTAATAACACAATCGCAAGGGCTGAAATCATGGAGCCGAACGCGATAATACATGTCTCCTTTGTAGCGTGCATGAGACCTGCAAATGTCCCCGCCGATAAAGCCCATATAATTTTCCCGCTGCGGGCATAACGATAGCCGGATACAATCACACCAAAAGTAAAACATACGAGAAGCATTTCCTGGATATAATATCGGCTGTAAAAAACCATCGCGGGAGAGACGGCGGTAAGAAAAGCGGCGTAAATCGCAGCCGCCGGCCCTAAACCGTCGGCAATTAGAAAGATTAGCACAACCAGCAGAACACCAAAAACAACAGGGACGAAACGTACAGTGGACTCATTAATTTCTGCAAGATTGTGAGCGGAGGTCAACCATGCAGGAATTAAAGTAAAATAGTTCAGAGTCGGGCCGTGGTAGTCGTTGGGGTCATAAATATAGACTCCCTGCTCGAGTAACTCGGCGAATTTGACGGCGTGAATTGCCTCGTCCCCGTGCATGGGGCGCTGGGCAAGCCGCGGCAGGCGCAGCACAAGTGCAACGATTGTCGCGGCCAAAATGAGGACGCAACTTTTTCTTGTCATCTCATTCCACGGGCTTACCGTAAACTTCCACCTCGGTATAGCGGTTCAAGTCGTCGCTGGTATTGCCGTTGCTGTACAGCCGGACATAACGGGCCTTGACACCCTTGGCATCTATGAGCTTGCCCTCGTTGGTCTCCGTATAGTGCATATCTTTGCCGATACCGAGACCCGCAGAGTTATCGATATCGTTGTTGAATAAAGTTCTGACATTCGTAATGAAATCGGCGTCATCGGCAACCTGTACGACTACGTCGTAATAAACCTGGGCCTGCATGTGATGATGCCATACAACAATGGCGTAGATATTATACATTGCTCCGAGGTCGATTGTCACATACTGCAGAAGTGGTCCCAATTCGACATAACTGCCGTCGGCGGCCTCCTTGTCACCGTCGGTAATATAGTTTAACTCACCGATGATAGGCTCTTCGTCACTGCTGGTAACAGGTTTGCCGAAAGCGACATTTTTTGTCCCTTCTGGGGCCAAAAACGGAGGACGATCCTTGCCTAAAGGTTTTTCGAGATTAGGAACCCGCGTATCCTGCGGCGTGCCTATAAATACCGCCTTGGGCAGCTTAATATCTATCGGTACCCAACCTGATTTATCCGTTCCGGTGGTGGTTTTTTGATTATTATCGGCTTCATCAGGAACCTGAGCTGTGGTTTGGTCCGGCGGTTGTGGTGCAGTTTCGCCGGTTGTTTGATCAGAGGAATTCTCGGAAGGACTCTCCGAGGGAGATTTTTTACAGGATGGGACAAAAAGTACACACAATACCAATAAAGAACATGTAATAACTTTTATAAATAAACCAACGTTTTTTTTCATCATTTCACTTATGACCTTAAAATTTGACAATGCTAACTAATCGGCCAGGCTGTTTTATGATAAACTGCCGGGTATTCAACAGAATTAGAACATAAATGCTATTCTATTTATATGACGTTGTCAAGGCGGCAAAAAGTATATTTTTTCTCCTGTTTTGGTGAGAATTCGAGCATTCTTATAACCTGTAAAGGTTTCAATCAATTTCAAGAATAAAAAAACAGGGATTCGGAATATCCCAAATCCCTGCTCAATTTATTATTATATTTTCTTTAGCCTGCGTCGTTCGGGTCAGGCTTTTTCCGACGACATCGGAATTACTTCCGGTTCCAGTCCGAAATCAGCAAGAATCAGATATACGGCCAGACCGACAATGAAAGACATAAGTGTCTCGAGCCCATAACCGAAACCGACTCCAGGAATTACTCCCAGAATTCCAATAACGAATCCGACGGCCCATGCGATATAACCTGCCCAGTTAATGCCCTTGCGCGGTCCGGACCATTGTCCGTTGCGAAGATAGTCTGCGGTCATAGCT
>CAYVXS010000273.1:0-5056 GCA_964454885.1 uncultured Pirellulales bacterium | reverse complement strand
CTGCGGTCATAGCTCCGATGATCGGCCCGAATGAAGCCCCGATAATCAAAAAGAAACCTACGAGATTCTGAGCTACACCTGTCGCGGCCAGAACAAGTCCTATTACGCCGGCTCCCAGAGTTAAGCCGATTCTCGGCAGTTTCGGGAACATTGTCGAAAAAGCATTGGCCGCCAGGAACGCACAAAAACCTGTCGGGCAAATACAGGCAATAACAAACACCCAGAACATTATCGTAGCAATGAAACCTCCGACCTCGCCTATCGAGCCGGCGAATGCCGCAACAACATTAACATTTGTTGAGCCCATCCCGGCCTCGACGGCAATGGCGGGATTCTTACCGACGGCTCCGGCAATTGTTAACATTGCGAATATTCCCGCCACTAATGCTGCAACGGTAATTCCAAAAAAGCCTCCAAGAGTAACGTCTTTCTTGTTGCGGCTGTTCATAGCGAAGTCAGCACCGGCGGCTCCCGCAGTCGCGAAGAAACCGGCCGTTGCTTGTAACGAAGCGAATGCCGCTAATCCTAAAAGGCTGACTGTAGCAACTCCGCTGCCGGTAATTGATACCGAAGATGAAAACTTGGATAAACCTCCGATATTTGAAATACCCGCAATTATGATAATTAACAACGGGAAAACAGGTAACCAGCTCGAAAGCCAGGCAAGCCAGCTAATCCCGACGGCACCGACCAATGCGAGTGCCAGTCCCCATACGATACAAAATCCCCAGAATATTGCTGTCCCCGGGCCTGCGTCCGAACCGATGGCCGACATGAAAAACGATGCGGCCGAGAATGTAAAAACCGCATGCCAGCCTATCTGCAGGACGCCCATTAATAAACCCGGCATCAATATTCCACCATGCGTGCCAAAGGTCGAAGAGCCTACTACATACAACGGTAAACCCGTTTTTTGCCCCAGTATTCCGGGAACATAATAAAGTATAAAACAGAACAACGCTCCCAGAAACAATCCCACTGCCGCCGCCCAAACGCTGCCGAACTGCAATGCACCCGCCATACCCGCCATAAATGGTACGGAAAGGAAGATTCCTGCATACGAAGGGGCCGTATTCTTGTACCATGGCGCACGATTGGCCTGCGGATTCGGCGATGCCATTTTCAGGTAATTCGGTAGTATTCCATTACTCATGATATGGTCTCCTAATCAATATACCTTGATTAGATATTACCCGGCACGCTGCCGGATATCACTCAAAACATGTCCCCCACAATTACTTCACTGCTAATTCGATCTTCACGATATATATTACCATATATCGGCTCGTCTGCCTACAGAGTATGATTATTTCATTTTCATTCGGATGAGCAGGTATGTATGGACTATTGCCGTTAATGCGAAGGCTAAAGCCGTATAACGGTGTATATTTAAAAGAAGCTCCTGCCAATATGTCCCGAAATAAGGGAACATACTGAAGACAATAGACAAGATTAACGGCAGAGCCAGAAAGATTATCAGCCAGAAAGTTATTTTCTGTCCGAGACAGTTTTCGGATTTCACCTGTTGTTCGATGCTTTTTGACAAAGTGAGACGCTGGACAAGTTTACCGAACCAGGGCCAGTCACCTGTAGTAAAACGACATCGTCCCGACCACATAACAGCCAAAATCGCCAGAGTTATTGCGAAAATCGGTGCGAAGGTGGCATGAATCATAAGCAAATAGCCGGAAATGTGCTCGCCTGAGACAAGTGTCGGGTAAAATCCGGTAATGGCCAGCACGACAAAACAAAGCAGGGCAAGCAAATATACGAGCTTTCGGAAAACTTCTGTCGGGCTGTGTTTTTGTTCGGTGAATATCAAGGAAAGAAGCTGGACGAGTTTTTTCAAAGGATGCCGCCAGCATTCCTTGCAGGGCCGGATAATACAATTCAAACCAATCCCGCCGAGTGTAATAACAAACGCAATTATCGAAATCGCACGAAACATATCACTCACAAATTTTTTACAATGAGCTACCGGTTTTCGCCGGTTAATACTTTTACGATGCAGGCTAAGGCCTTTAGTGCATACAGCAGCAACACACCCGTCATGACAACAGACGAACCTATTGCAATAATTTTCAACCAGGGACGAAATACGAACGAAGCGGCAAAAGCCCACGCATAAGAGGGGCTGATGTCCTGGAACTCGATCATCCTTTTGAAGGAATTCTCTCCGGCAACTACGGGAGAGTCAATTTTTATGTCACCGAAAAAGAAAGGAGCGTCCGTTGCATGACAATCCGTGCAATAGCGAACGCCCAGTGACTGTGCCGCCGGCCTGACATTATGGGCAAGAGGCCACAGGTAAGGCTTCGCGGCCGGGTGGTTGTCCTGTTCGAGCAGTTGTCCCGAATCGTCGAGGCCGTAGAGTTTTCCTCCACCGATATAAACCGCCTTGCCGGTAACGGATGTGTTGAGGGCTTTTATCGCTTCTGCGATCATTTCTTTCGTTACCTGAGGCCAATCGCCCGTGGGGGCAAGCTCAATATCGGCAAAAACACCGCCAATGACTTTCTCCACGACATTCAACTCAATCGGTCTGACATTTTCCTGCTCCAAAATCCCCCAGTAAGACGGCCACAAAACTTTATATGGTGCTATTTTGCTGTTTTCCGTGGTCATCAGCTCGCGTTTGTATCCGGCGCCGGATTCACCCTGGCTGGCAAAAACAGGCGAAAGTATATGAGGCAATCCTTCCATTGCCTTGTTCGCGTTCGGTGTCCCTAACCGGTTTGCTCGCGATGTTTTGGTAAGAACCGCCTGCTCATTCGGCCACGGGCCGCAGTGACACGCCGTGCACGTCAGCTTCTCGAAATGAATCGTCGGGATTCCGGGATGTTTCGGGACCGGGGCCCCGAGCCGGCCCGCAACAGGTTTTTGGTCGTCCTGCGGCAGGTGACAACCTTCGCAGGAACTTGTTGCAGCCAACGGATTGTCGGAAACTTCCGCCTCGCCGTCGTATCCCCTTATGATGTTATGTTCGATACCGCCACGGTGACAATCTACACATTTTAGTCCCGAGGTCAGGTGAACATCCTCGTCCTGTGTCCATTTCTCCGTCTTTTCATCCGTTTTGTTATACAAATCCGAATGGCAGTAATAACAGCGCTCGCTGGGGACCTGCCTGACGATATCGAGAAGCACTTCGTTGTTCTCGTTGAAAACATCTTTACGGTATGTCACCATGGGAGCGTTCTTTTCGGCCGGGTCCGGCATAAAGGGGTCGTATGTCATCAGCATTTGAGCGGCCGATCCCGTTACGGATGCGAATTCACAGGAAGCCGCGGCCGCCCAACGGAAATTCTCGCGCGAGACCTGAACTGCGTAACCACCCACGCCCCCCATATCCTGACCGTAATGACCGTTGTGACACGCAAGGCAGTTTATCTCGAGCTTGCCGGAGACAAGCTGCCGGCCGATGTCATCACCGTCCGTCGCATCGACCTCACCGGGGCCGCCTCCGGGGAAATGTCTGCCGAATATTTTTGTGAATTTAAACTCCGACAGTCCAATCTGCTCCGGCCGAAAAGTTCCCGACCAACCGCGATAGGACAGTGGAATCTGCAAACAAAGTTTCGCATCGTAATATACCCAAGGCTCACCGGGCCGACCGGAGGGAACGTTGCTGTCCATCGTGTTAAAATGCCACCCCTTTTTAACCAGATCATAGTCGTGACATTCGCTGCATGACCATCGTGTCGAAAACGGCATCGGGAATTCCATATCAGGTGTGATTTGCTCGCCTTTTTGGCCGTCCTCATTCTCGGCATACAAAGGAATAAGATGTGGCGGTGGTGACATGCTGCCGTCGCTATCGTCGCCTAATAGTTTAGGCTCGGCTCCGGCGGCGGAAAGGCCCAATACCAGCAAACATAAAAAGCCTGTTAATATCGATCCTTTGTTCAATGTGTGGTCAATCCCTTTTATATGTCGATGTTCATTGCCGTATGCAGCAATTTTTTATTTAGACAAAGGTCTATACCGTAAAGTCCTCCGGTTTAAAGTCCAGCCTTCTGCCGGCTTCCACGGCGTCATTTACTTTCAATACCGTCGCCGCGGTTTCATAACCGACTTCCGCCGGGCAATTGAGCTTGGCTTTGCCCCGTATCGCATCGAAGAAATTCTCGAGATGCGGCTGGTGAACGGGCTTATCTAATGTTACAGGGATGTCGTAACTCGGCGGTGTGGGCGACTCTCGCACGTCGAGCACTACACCGGCGGCGGCAGGTTCTGCCGGTTCGGCTTCAACCGCAGTTATGTAACCGGCTTTGACCCATTTTTCCCATTTCTCCGCCGGTACCCAGACTTCACGATAAATCTTACCGCGCGCAGCAGCCTCGGAAATCAACAATGTTCCTTCGTCACCCATAAACTGCTCGAAATAACCCTGTCCGCTGTTTGTTGTTATTGTCTGGTAAAACGCCCTGACGGTTCCGGCCTTCGTTTCGTATTCGTAAATCGCCATGACATTATCGTACCAGTCGTGGTTTTTCCAGTAATCGATTCCGCCGCTGGCCATAACCGATTTCGGATTCGTTCCGAGGAACCAGCTATAAATATCTATCTGGTGCGAGCCGAGGTCAACAATCGGTCCGCCTCCAAGTCCTTTATACCAGCGCCAGTTTCTGAACTGCTGCATCGAATCGTATCCGTATTTTTTCAGAGTCGCATCGTCGATAACGGCGTTCGGCGGCCAGGGTATATCCTCACATGCTGCCTTACTGCGGTTCCACTGGCCGTTTATAGTAGTCATTCTGCCACATAATTGCGCCTCGTTGATTAGCTTTTCATAACAGTACAGGTATCGTGGATTACTTCGGCGTTGATGACCGATCTGTAACAGCTTACCTGTTTTTTTAGCTGCCTCCACCATCTTTTTTGCGCCGTCCAGTGTATTGGACATTTCCTTTTCGCAATAAACATGCAGACCGGCCCCGAGGCAGGCCACCGTATGCTCGGAGTGCCAGAAGTCCGGTGTGGCGATTATTACCGCATCGAGGTCTTTTTCGTTTGCGAGCATGTCCTTGTAATCCAGGTACTCGTTGACATCGTA
>CAYVXS010000272.1:0-5065 GCA_964454885.1 uncultured Pirellulales bacterium | reverse complement strand
ACCTGTACAGGCCGCCTCATTTGCTGAACTCAAACCGGACGATCCTCGAGTTGCCGGTGTAAGTTGTACGGTTCAGGATGTGGCCAGGTTTGTTGGTGGATTACTGAATGGTCAATATATCTCCAACGAATTACTCCGGCAGGAAATGTGGCGTCCCCAGAGGATCAACTATGGCCTGGGGTGGTTGTTACTCATCCCGGATGACGGCCCTGCAGAGGATCAAGGCACTGCGATATTTCATTTCACCAACTCGAGTGATCGCTATGAGTGTATGATTCACATCCTTAAAGGCCCGGGATCTGAAATGTCTACCGCCATTGTCATGGGACGTCGTGCGTCCGGTACGGCGCCCTGGCTGGGTCCTCATCTCCAGCTACCAGTTGATTTGGCTACGATTCTTCATCAAGCAAAGGCGGGGAACGTAGATTAAATCGCGAATTGCGGATCGTGGATCACAGATGATAGCTTTGGCCAGACTCTAATCTGCGGTTGTTTGCACGTCCCAAACAAATTATTATCTTTCTGTTTCAATGAGGATGGCTATTTAACGGTTGAAATCCTGGTATTTCTACGTTATCCTGATTCCTTTAAGGTTGATATATACATAAACTAAAGGAGTCTTTAATATGAAAACCACAAAGTCGCTTCTCTGCTTGATTTGCATCCTTTTGTCTCTGGTCGGTTGTTTGGAAGAAAAAGGGTCGAATGATATTACCCCGTCGGCGTCCGCTCTGAAACTGCCCGCCATGTTTTCGGATCACATGGTCCTGCAACAAAAAATGAAATGCCCTCTCTGGGGATGGGCAACAGATGGTACTCAAGTTACGGTTGAAATCAAAGGCAAAAAGGCTAAGGCCACGGCCCGGGGTGGACGTTGGCAGGTCCAATTGCCGGTTATGAAGGCCGGTGGTCCATATACCCTGACCATCAGCACCTCAGACAAGACGATCAAACTGAAAGATGTCCTGGTAGGTGAGGTCTGGATCTGCAGCGGTCAATCCAACATGGAGTTTCCGGTGGAATCATCCAACAACGCCCAAGCCGAGATTGCCGCAGCGAAATATCCTAACGT
Organism: uncultured Pirellulales bacterium; assembly: GCA_964454885.1. Lineage (GTDB taxonomy): Bacteria > Planctomycetota > Phycisphaerae > Sedimentisphaerales > Anaerobacaceae > JAFGPS01. The sequence goes on along the minus strand of CAYVXS010000272.1, from coordinate 3,993 downwards.
GCGTCTGTTCACGGTGGAGAAGGCCACATCCAGCGAACCATTGCAGGATGTCACGGGACAGTGGGTGGTCTGTTCACCCGAGACTGTGGGTGATTTCTCCGCGGTGGGTTATTTCTTCGGACGTGACCTTCTCAAGAGCGGCGTAAAACCCATCGGTTTGATCGATACTACCTGGGGCGGGACACCGGCCGAGGCATGGACAAGTATCGAGACCCTCAAGAGCGATCCCGACTTCGCCCCCATCCTGACCCGCGAAGCGGATTCAAAGCGGATACAGGTCCAGCTAAAGGAAAAATACGGAAATAAACTGATTACGGACGAACGCAATTCCGACGTCATCATGGCCGATAACACGGCGTTGGATAAGGGCTGGGCCAACCTGGATACCGACTTGTCCGAATGGGAGATTATGGAGTTGCCGACCCTCTGGGAAAACACCGGACTGAGTATCGACGGCGTGGTCTGGTTCCGCAGGGACGTCAATATCCCGCAGTCATGGGCCGGCCGGGACCTTACTCTAAAACTATCCACAATTGACGATATTGACCTGACCTATTTCAACGGCATCCAGGTCGGCAGGACCTTCTACGATACAACCAGCCCGTGGATGGCACCGCGAATCTACACCGTGCCCGGCAACCTGGTGAAGGCGGGTAAAAACGTCATTGCCGTGCGCGTGTTTGATGGCCAGGGCGGAGGCGGTATTTATCCGAGCAACACACCGATGCAAATCGCACCTGGTGACGATGCAAATCCCATCGATCTGAACGGCCCCTGGCATTATCGAATCGAGCGCATCATGTCCCTGGGATCGGGCCAGGAGAATTTACCCGCACGCCTATACAATGCCATGCTGGCCCCGTTGGTGCCCTACGGCATCAAAGGCGTCATCTGGTACCAGGGCGAGTCCAACGCCGATAGAGCCTACCAGTATCGCAAGCTCTTTGCCGCCATGATTCGTAACTGGCGCCAAGTGTGGAACATAGGAGATTTTCCCTTCTACTTCGTGCAATTGGCCAACTATATGCAACGCAGGGCCGAACCCAGTGACAGCGAGTGGGCCGAACTGCGCGAGGCCCAGCAGATGACCCTGTCTCTGCCCCATACAGGTATGGCCGTGATTATCGATGTAGGTAATCCCAATGACATCCACCCCCGTGACAAACAGACTGTAGGCAAGCGTCTGGCCTTGATTGCCCAGGCCCTTAACTACGGCCAGGACGTCGAATACTCCGGCCCGGTGTACAGTTCCATGGACGTGGAGGGCAACCAAATCCGGCTGAAATTCAACCATATCGACAGCGGATTAGTCGCCAAAGACGGCCCGTTAACCGGTTTTGCAATTGCCGGGGCAGACAGGAAATTCCATTGGGCTGATGCGACAATTGACGGCAAGACCATTGTGGTCAAGAGCGACAAGGTTGCCACTCCGGTAGCCGTGCGCTACGCCTGGGCGGACAATCCCGCATGTAATCTATACAATGGCGCAGGTCTGCCGGCGTCGCCTTTCCGCACGGATGATTGGCCCGGTATAACCATTAACAACAAGTAAGAAAATATATCTGGTGGTATGTTCGTTCCTATAGATGGGAATCAACTATACAATCTTGAATCACTAAAATTAGGAATATCTTAAAATGAAAAGTAAGCTCTCTTTCAAATCATCACAGAAATTGCAAAACGTTATTTTTCCAGCCATGGCACTGTGTATGGTCAACTTTCTTTGTGCCCATGCCCAGCCATCGGGAGGGCCATATGGCCCCATCCAGCAGACCTACGAATTGCCCGATATTACCGGGACAATTTATTATGTAGCTCCAGACGGAAATGCCGAAGCACAGGGAAACCAACTTTCACAGCCAACCACTATCGAAGTCGCCATCGCTAAGGCAAAGACCCACGACGCCATTGTGCTACGAGGCGGCATTTATCGTACGGGTGACCTGGAACTCAACCAGGGGATCATTATCCAGCCCTATGCAGATGAACAACCCGTTTTTAAAGGGACATTGGTGGCCAAAGACTGGAAGGAAATTAGTGGTGGACTATGGAAAACGCACTGGACCAAACTGTTCAGGGGTTATCCCGATGATTGGTGGTCGCGTGACAGGTACGGCTATGCCACACCCTTGCATGTCTTCAATAATGACATGGTCTTTATCGACGGCAGGCTGCTGCATTCCGCGGGCTGGGAAGGAGAGGTAGATGAAAACTCCTTTTACATCGACTATGACAATGGATTCGTTTACATTGGCATTGATCCCAACGATTGTTTGGTTGAGATCACAGCGTACGAATCCGGTCTGCACCGCGTTATCAAAGATGTACACGGCAAATCAAATGATCGGCAAGGGCTCATCTTACGAGGTGTCACACTTACCCAATATGCCTATGCCGCCCTTGAAATCGACGGTACCGAGCCACAGGGGCCGGCAGATCCCGCGACCTTCGGGAAAGATGTAGTTGGATCTGTTATCGAACATTGTACCCTTTCGTTTTGCGGGCGCGTGGGAGCCTATCTCCGCGGCGATAACCTGATTTTAAGAAACTGTAAGGTCCACGATACTGTCACGGAAGGTATTTATTTATTGTCTTCTTCCGATTGTTTGCTCGAAAAGAACATGTTCTCCCGTAACAACATCGAAGATATTGCCGGTTATTATCCGGCGGCGGTTAAGATCTTCAACCAGACCCATCGGGTCACCTGCCTGGATAATCTGGTATATGACTTACCGATCTCCAACGGCATTTGGTATGACGTTGGTAATGTTGACGGCTTATTTTTGAACAACTGGATTGAAGGTGTGGGAGATTACCGGGGACCGGGACATAACGACAGAATATGGCCCAGCCAAAACGGTTTTTTCTTTGAGATTTCCAAAGGTGCTATATGTGCTGGCAATGTATTTGTTAATTGCGATCATGGGGTCACGATACTGAACAGCTCGAATGTCGAAGTGTATCAGAACACCTTTGTAAACAGTACCGCCTGTGTGGGACGGGACAAACGCAGTGCCCAGGGCGACCGTTTCGGCTGGCATCCCAGTACCGGTCCGGATGTTGACGAACGTTTTGGCCATGTATTCGTCAACAACCTGTTTACAGGTGACGCCGATTTTCAAAGACCACTCATGCTGGTATGGCAGCACCCTGATCTCTGCGAAAAGTTGAATCAATCACCATTGAAGCAATACGATTACAATGTGTATGTTAAAGATGCCAAGAGCGGTTTTCAAAACATAGTCTATTGGAGCCCTTCTTCCGGGCCCGACTGTCAGACGCCTGTTGCCTCGCTGGAGGATTTGCAAAAAGTCTTTGCAGGTTCGTCCGTTCATAGTAAGGTTTATGTGAGCAACAATATGCCGCTCTTCAAGAGTCGGGAGCTGTGTCGCTTTCAACTCGATCCCGCATTCCCCGGGGCAAACGAAGCAACAGTCCTGCCGGAGAAGATTCAACAATTATTAGGGCTTTCGTCCACAATGAAACCTTTCATAGGAGCTTATCCTATCAAGTAGAAGAAAAGTGATCAGGAGCATTTTTCGACTTACTCTATACGAAATACATAACGAGCCGTATCGAGTACCGAGTCATGGACATTTTTCGTCCAAAATCGGGGATTTCAGTAGTATTAAGGCGGTTTTTGGGTAAAATACGTAACGAATAGAATTATGAATATCGAATAACGAATATCGAATCAGTACTGTCCGGTTAACTTTTATCTTTCTTCATATAACTAATTTAATAGTATAATGTTACAGCAGAAAACCTCTGTTATCGATTTCAACTCGCGGTTATCCTGTGGTGATAGTTTGCAATCACTAATCAGGAGAACCCAAACCAATGAATTCCGAGCGTACAATTTTTTCGCAAATCCTGGATTTTATCCCACGGCATCAGTTCAGAGCTTGCGTCTATCGCTACAATGGGAATCATCGTGTCAAATCATTCTCATGTTTCGATCAATATTTATCAATGGCTTTCGAGCAACTGACA
>CAYVXS010000271.1:4662-5085 GCA_964454885.1 uncultured Pirellulales bacterium | reverse complement strand
CCATAGTCTTTAAATCACAGAAATCCACCTTGCCGTCCTGGTTGAGGTCGGCACCATAACAGGCACAATACTGCGCACAATCGGAGGCGTACCAGCTATTAACTAAAATCGCATAATCTCTGGAATTTACACCATTATCAAGATCGAGGTCTCCCGGTATAACCAGTTCACCGAGAACCTGAAGCATTTCACCACCATACGTATAGAAAATCGAACCTTCTTGAGAGAGGCGCTCCCATACCTTACCTTCCGAACTTACACCATCCATTAACGCAGCGTGAGCGTTAATGATGGCAGATTCGAGGTTTGGGTCGGGATTAGCATAATAAGCCGCGATAAGTCCACGCGTAGCAAATATCGCATCTTCCGTATAACCATTCGGGCTACCCTCCATGTGCCAAAACTGCCAGTAAAAACCACCGG
>CAYVXS010000271.1:3436-4652 GCA_964454885.1 uncultured Pirellulales bacterium | reverse complement strand
TGACCATCCTGCACCTGGTGACTCATTAGAAGAGCAGGCAAATCTGCAAGCTTTCTTGATTCCCAATAGGGAGCGCCCTCCCCGGAGGAGTGAATGTCAGTTTGATCTAACGGGCCTGTTTGCGCAAGTGCCCACGTGGCTGCACCAAGCGCCATTACCGGATAATAAGAAGAATCATCAACCCGTGAAAGTAAATTTATAAGTTCCTTACGCCATATTTTTTTATCCTCCGCATCGACATAATAAGCAGCAACGACATGGTTGGCCAGATAAAACACGGCCGTGGATGGTTCGATGGCTTCATAGGTGGAAATGTAGCCCTCCGTGCTGCCAATACTCTTTTTCACGTTATCGTAGAAATTAATAACAACCGTTCTCCATGGATTATCGCATGGATCGGATGCAATCTGACTCAATCGCGTCAACGCACAAATATCGTCGCCATAAAAGTTTCCCTGAGCAGCCCAAAGTACATAATCTCCGCTCCATTCGACAGATCTTCGATAATCAATATCACATTTCATTTTATAAGCGCTAACCATCCCAGACAAAATCGAGCCGGTGAAGTTGCCCTCGTCGGGCCAGCTCCCTTTAGTAATCCCACTTTTTATCTGCTCATCGTTAAGTCTGCCTGCAATTTTCCCGACAACCAGCCCCGTTGATTCAGCCATCAAATTTGCTTGATTAAGGATTGCAATCACAAAAATAATTCCACAGGAAACTATATACCGTTTTACATACATCCGAACCTTTGTTCTTTCTTCAAGCAGAATATATGTTCTGAAATTCTCACGGCTGATTATTTCAAAACATATTCATTCCTTGACATTTGTTATTCCATCATCCCAGCTCAACTACACATATTCATAACAGCATTAATATAAACCTGCTTTATTCCTAAAACGCCTGAAGCATTTCGCCGCTAAATACGAAATACATATAAGCACCCAACCAAATATGATCTTGAACCAAACCACTTTGATGAACAGCTAAAGACAGCACATCTCTTGCATTCTGAATTTCTTTATCAAAATCCCATCCAGTCCCATCATCTGCCCCGGTATCATCGGTCTGGTCCAGCGCGTCTGCTGCAATCAGGCCAAGAACACCAAATGCCGTATCTTCTGTGTAGCCGGAGGTCTCAAAACCGGGCCCCGGAGCCATATGGTCATATCTGACATAGAAAGAGCCTGCATATTCCCCATCAAGAACCTGA
>CAYVXS010000271.1:0-3426 GCA_964454885.1 uncultured Pirellulales bacterium | reverse complement strand
ATGGGACGCGAGTATATCCGGCAAATCTTTGAGCGTCACGCCATCCCAATAATTCACATCCGATAGACCGAAAGGATCTATCAACGTATCATCCATAGGCCCCGTCAGGGCCAAAGCCCATGTAGCCACACCCAAAGTCATCACTGGGAAATACGATGCATCGTCACCAATCAAAGAGAGGCGACTGATAAGGGCCTCCCGCCAAATTGCCGCATCATTAGCGCCAACCATATGCGCTGCTACTGAATGATAGGCGATGAAAAAAACAGCTTTATCGCGAAAAGTCGCATCGTAACCTTTAATATAGGCATACGTGTCAAGCATATTATAGAAGTCCCGGACAACATCGGCATAAACCTGCTCCCCGGTAATTTCAGACAATCGAGCTAATGCATAAGCCTCGTCGCCGTAAAAATTTCCTCCGGCTGAATCAAAAATAAATTGTACGGCAAGCTCCCCTGCTTCCAGGTATGATGCTTTTTCCTGAACCTGATATGCCTGTAAAAGTCCTGCTAAAATCGAACCGGTATATCCCAACTCAGCCGACCATGAACCATCGGAATTCTGATTAGCTACTAAACAATCCGCCACCGTTTCAACTGTTTCATTTAACGGCAGGGCCATTGTCGATACCGGGGCAAACAAAATTACACAAACAACCAAAATGACTCTTACAATATTCATAGACATCCCCTTTCAATAATTCATCGTTCCCTCAAAAAACACATTGAATTTGTAAGTTCTATGTATCACCACACTTTCCTCTCGATGAAAAAAAGCCCCAGATACATAATTCCTACCTCATGCTAAATCCGTAAAAGCAAAAAAAACAATAATAACATTTGGATCACAAAGCTATTTTCTTAAACCTCGATTTCCTATGGCTCCTAAAGCGAATAAATACAAACATACCATAATGTCACTGTGCACACATGTGCGATAAATACATATATTCGTCCGTATAATGCCAGATGGTGCAAAATCAACTGCTGATTTGCCTCTCGAACTCAGTCGGTATCAAATCGGCCGGTATCTCAAATGTAGCAACCCGCCATCTTCTTGCAGACAACTGTTGATTGCAAATTACCTGGTCTTTAAGCCATTTTGACATTGTGTTGCGGTGAACGTCAAAAATCTGCGACAACCCCTTGACGCTCATAGGCTGAGACCATTTAACACTGTTGACATCATAGCTTATACTTTTTTTCATAACCTCTCTCTTGTCCGTTTTGAATATACCATTCTATAATATGCACCGTTTGTTGTGACCGGCTACAAGGGACACAACTGGAATTACTTCCGGTATAAGCTGCTCCAATATACCGAATCAATATGACCATATCGTTCGATATGGAGCATTATAATTCAAAAGTCATACAGCTAACCCTTCTCTCCTCTATGATCCGACAAAGAGCGCATACAACGAAGTTACCAACAACAAATGCAACTCATGCTGAAATCTATAACATTTTCTTTCCTACTGTTTTTAAAATGCAACACACCACACACAATCTCGTAGGAAAAGATTCAAAAGTAGGCTCCTCAGTGATTTTCCTTTTGCACTTTCTAACAACCACCAGAAATATGCATGTGCTGTAATGTGCATAATATAACGTTATTAGTCTGTATAGTGCTATGTGCGCGGATTTCAGGAATTGATTCGTACCTTATTGCTGTCCATAAGCTATGTTAATTCCGGTACACGATCATCAAGAAACCAATACAAAATGAATTCAATCCGGTCAGAGATTCGACATAAATAATAAGCTGCCGACAGGCTTGAGTCATCATTCTTTGTCGAGTTTAATCTAAATTGATTGATGTCGAAGGCGGATTGATTCCGACAAAATACAGTCCATACACCGGTTGATAGTGTTTGTGTATTTGAGAGAGTGAACCTGAAAATCAGGAACAATAAATCCGACTTGATTCGGATGCTGCGAACCAGAAATGTTAACTTATATTTATTTCAGCTTTTTGCTACCGAAAATGCAAAAAATATCTGCGAACAAAAACTATTTAAACCGAAGCAGTATCCAATGCTCTCACAGTCGCCTATAAGTGCATTAAATCTTCCTCATATTGAATAGGTAATTCAAATGTCGCCACCCGCCACCTTCGCGGTGACAACTGCTGATTACAAATAACCTGGTCTTTGAGCCATTTCGACATTGTGTTACGGTGAACATCGAAAATTTGAGACAGCGTTTTAAGGCCCATAGGATGAGACCATCTAACCTGTGTGGCATCAATAGTACTATTTTTTCTCATCGTATCTTCTTCACTCCTTTCTCCATATCTCCGAAGGAATTGTCGGCGTAAACATTAACCGTATTTACCTATACCAAACGTTACGAGCAATTCCATATATGCCCTATACTTTCGATTTTACCAACAGATGGAGAAATACAGTATTCCAACTGTAGGTAAACCGAAAGCTTCGGAGACAGCCCGATCCTTCTAAAGCCGCTTAGGCGGCATAATATGCAATGTCTTTTTAATAAAAGATGTGATTAACGGCAGGTTCTCCATCATCCTTTCTCCTTTCGCTCATAACCGAAATAATGAGCACACACTTCCATATAAGTAATAACGTCTTTATACTTAATCTCGTCCATAGATTAAGCTTCTATCTATGATAAACTAATCCTTCGATGTTACAAGGATAAAATTGATAATAATATTCAAATTTTGACAAGAACCGACGTCAATTGTGGGAATTACGTATTTTTTCTAAATAAATCCCCCTTATTTACATAAAAAAGATGCCTGTTAATTTTTTGCCGATTTTATATTTACGCAAAAATTACATTAAATCCGAATGCTGATTAAATAAATGCCGCAAGAGACTCCAATATTGTTCCCGTAAGCACCGTACGGCTTATGATATTCGTGTAACTATCTGTAAATATAAAACTAAGACACAACAAAATGGAGGCGGTGGAATTCGAACCCCAATCAGGACATTTTTATAAGTCCTTTCATAACAAGAAAATACAACTTAAGACTTTTTGCTAAAGTCACTTAAAGATTCTCAGAATTTGTCAGGATTAATCAGATTTAGTCAGGTTTTTGCTCCCAAATGCTCTCGTATTACTCCCGCGAAATGTCACTCACTTTAATGGTATGCCCCCCGAAAACTGTACCATTGTTAATTAGAGAGTATCCGGTAGAATTTGTTAACTTTTTTACCGAAAGGATGCTCTCATGAAAAGAATTATTCCTTAGAGACAAAAATATTTCGAGGGCTTCAACGACAAGATACTGGCTATGTATGCCCGAGCCATGAGGGTGCGTGATATCCAGGCATGTCTTCTTGATATATACTCAGTGGATGTCTCAGAAGGACTCATCAGCCAGGCTGCTGAAGGTATTATGCAAGAGGTCAAGGCCTGGCAGAGCCGCCCCCTTGATAATATTTACCCG
>CAYVXS010000270.1:0-5089 GCA_964454885.1 uncultured Pirellulales bacterium | reverse complement strand
CGTATTCAAGAGCGCCGGGGTTATAATTGTTAACATCATGGCCCTGAACAGCAAGCGCACCTAATTGATTTGTCCTGTCAGCGCTGTCGACATCATCCATCACGGTACCGAAATATACATCGTGCCTGTCTGCAAATTCCCCCGGGGTCCAGCTCAGGGTTATATCTTTTGGAACAAAAGTGGCCCCGTTTGCAGGTTCCGGAAGGGAGCTGTAACTAATTACATCCCTGACAATAATCCTGATCTCTTCCGACGTTAAAGCCCTCTGATAAATACGGATATCATCCATCAATCCCGTGTAATAGTGCAAATGGAGAGTATTTGCCCCGAGAGTAATCGTTGGACTTTGAGTCAGTGGATTAGTATTGTCTAAAATATCATTTGTGTCGAGAATACCATCAATGAATATTGAAACATTCCCTGTCTCGGCCGATCTGGTCAGGGCTATATGCACCCAATCACCCGTTACAACACCCTGTTCCGACGGGCCAACCGAATAGTCTCCGACTCCAAACACTAATCCCGTATCTACTAATGCCAGGACAAAATCGTTATCGTCCGCCCCGCCCGGGACATCTGCCCAAAAAAGCCCGTCTCCACCCGTTGCCGGATAATCTCCCGCAACCGCATCTCCCGGCTGGCTGGTCCTGATCCATGACATTAAGGTAAAATCGGTTCCAATAGTACGTTGAACAACTATATAATCATTAATGCCGTCAAACTCAAGTGCACCATCCTTTATACCAAACACCCATAGGGGTTCACCATGAATAGTACCATTGTTGGCATTTCCGCTTGAATCATAAGCTATACTGCCGGATTCCTCGTCAAGCTTCCACCATCCGACAAGGTCCGGATCTTGTGCATTCACTGTACATATAAGTACAAGACTGGTTACAATAATAAAATAAGCCCAATAAATAATATTTTTATGCATGGCAAACCTCCTTCATTTAGTGCCATATATATTAAACTTTATTTATTATTTTCGAATATTATGAAAAGTGCATATACAGAATGATACTAATGTTGACCTGATCTCCTTCCTTCAAAAATCTAAAGGGACATGTAATAACTTAGCTCGTACCCCTAAGATATAACCGCTCGATTTTGTTATGCCTTATTTTTGCGTTTTAATAAAAAACGAAAATTTAGTTCATGCAAAATCGGCGTCCACAGGTATCCCTTAATATCAGGGTATATTATATTGATACAATATTAATTATCCGCAGTCAAGCACAATTTTAATCTAACAGTGCAATAATAAGCCATATTTTAGTGTCTCCGGGCACTTTTTACAGTATGAGGCGTCTATTCACCCGAACAAAAAAGACCGACATAGTTTTACATGGAAAGTACAGAGTTAATAAGAAAAGCTTCCGGGGAACTCAATAATTGCTTATTAAAAAGCTAAATATCATTACCGGTGGATTCAAAGATTTTTACAGTATTCTTTCCTGCCTGCTTCGCTGCATAAAGAGCCTGGTCAGACTTGCTTGTAATATCCTCGGGAGTGCTATCCGCATCGTATTGAGATAATCCCACACTGATAGAGAGATTAATCTGCTCTTTGTTCCAGTTCGTAGGAGAATTTGCAACCGCCTCGACCATACGACGCGCCACAACAGAAGCTCCTTCGAGAGACGTATTAAGTAATATAACCGCAAATTCATCGCCCCCATATCTCGCCGCAGTGTCAATTTGCCTGATACACTCTTTTATTCTCTTGCTAATCTCACGGAGGGCTTTGTCTCCCGCCCGATGTCCATATGCATCGTTTATCGCTTTAAGATTGTCAACATCGACCATAATAAGAGAGATTCTTCCACCATATCGTCGCGAACGCCATAATTCCTTTTCAAGAATCTCGTAAAATGTCTTGTGATTCACCAGGCCGGTTAAACCATCCTTTGTAGCCTGACGTTGTATCTTCTCGAACAGTTTGACATTGCCTATGGACGCCCCTACAAGCTGGCTAAATAGTTCTATAAGTGCAATATCTGCCGAATCAAAATGTTCACCTTCGACCTTGTCGGCCAGGTTGATCACCCCCACAACCCTGTCCTGACAAATAAGAGGAACTATCGCACAACTATTGGTCCTATAATTTTTTGAAAATACTCGCTGCGATTTTCTGATAATCGGCTTTTTGTGAGTGTCTATATCCCCCACCAATATCAGCTCCTTGCTCCTTACGGCCATTACCATTAACGGTGTGGGAGTCTGATTTAACGAGACAATCTTGTTTATAAGAAATGGATGATTATGCTTATAAAGGTGTAAAATTTTATTTTTTTCATCGAGTATATACAATGACGCATATCTTACGCATACCAGCTTAGGAATACTTTCGATGCAAACATTCGCTATTCGATCGATATCAAGACAGTTGATCTGGCGGGCCAGAGGGGTTACTTGTTCAAGAAGAGATAGACCTCTTTCCGTTTTTTTGGCTGCGCTATGAGAATTCTTATCGGTCCGATTCATAGCTTAAGTATAAAATCCTGGTCTATTTAAATTACCTTACGTAACTCAACAATATTATTCATCTTTGTATCGGACATTTTTAAAGCCCCGTTCGGGAAAAAGTTGCGAACTAATAACAAAAGAAGAAGTTACTTTTGCAAAATCCGAGTTTTTTTGAATCCTCGCCCTTCGACAACTGGTATTATTCAGGATAATTGACTCTACCTGTCCGCCTCGGGGGAATGATCATATCAGAGGATGTAAAATATGCAATATTGCGGCAGAATAACAAATAAACCTCCAACTCCTTATTAATTTAAGGTCCGGCAAACCGCTATCAGTTAAATCCAAAATGCGGAAATACACCGTATAAAAAAGTTTTTTGAATTTTTTGTAAAATTAAGTTGACGATAAAAAAAATATATTTTACATTTTATAAAATGTATTAGTTAATATTGATGTCGATGACCTTTTATTACCTGTGATTCGAAATAAATTAATGATTGATAGACATTGAAATCTGTTGAATAGTCTCTCAATCAATCAAGGTTGGAAAGAGTGAAGTTTTGCGGTATCGTGGCTTAACATTTTATAGTTAACTCCGGCTCAAGGAGTCGGTTTTTAAGTCCGAAAAAAATCCATTGCAAATGAAAACAAAAGTTAAGAGTGACACTTTGAAAATTCCTGCTAAGCTTTATCGAATCGGTGAAATAGTAACCTACACCCCCTTCTCAAGACAAACCATTCACAACTATACGATAATGGGACTTATCCAAGAGGCGCAATGGACAGACGGAGGCCACCGTTTATACGACGAGTCCGTTTTTGAAAGACTATCGAAAATCATGCAGCTCAGGAAAACAAAGACTCTTTCGGAAATAAGAGAAATATTAGCCATTGAAAAATGATGCGAGTTATAAGCCATTAAATGCAAGGATACGAGTCAATAATTGTCGGGCATATAACAAATAACAGGGATTACTTTGTTCCCCGGCAAAGAATGTTTGCCAAACCATAACGTTTTTATAAAGAAACGAAAGGATCATGGATGATAAATTTACTTTCGTTATTTCAGGCTTTCTTTCCTCCTTTACCTCCATTTTTATCGATAACCTGGGGCTTTCTCCGGCCGAGCAGACTGTTATGTAATGCCTGAACAAGGAAGGATCGTTTATGAATCTTACATCATTGATAACAGACAATATTTCGGAAATATTAATTAAGATAATCGAATTTACACAGGCTCGGCAGAAAATTCTCACCCAAAACATTACTAACCTTAATATGCCTGGATTTGTTCCCAAAGAGCTTGGAGTGGATGAGTTCTCGAATCTGCTTAACCATGCCATCGATGAGCATATTCGCACTCAGCGTCTTGTCTTTTATGATACTGAAAATATCAAATTCGGTCCCTGTGGGGATCTCGAAGTTAAACCTTATACCGATGAAACCAGTAAAGTGCTCCTCGATGAAAACCAGTGTGAATATATAGAGCACCAAATAAATAAGCTTTGGGAAAATTCACTGAACCAGAAATTTGCCGCCGAATTACTCAGGCAAAACCAGGAAACGCCTTCAAATTATTCTTAATAACCGAGTGTTTTTTCACTTAATTCTGTTAAAGATTTTAAAGTTATCGGCTCAAGAGTCGATAAATAAATTTGGGAAACTTGTTGGAATCATAGAACGTGGATTACCCCTGAGGGGAATGCCTTTATCATGGAGGAATACTGTGAAGACCGATCAGGAAATCAATATCGACCAGGTATGGGAGCAATTCTTCAAAACTCACGACGAAAAATCCCGTAATCTGCTCATGGAACACTACAGAAACCTGGTAAAATACTGCGCCGAGCGGTTGCATAGCAAGTTACCTGATAAAGTCGAGCTGGACGACCTCATCAGCGCGGGTATTTTCGGACTCATGGATGCGATCGATGCCTTCGATCCAGGCAGGGGTGTAAAGTTCGAGACATACTGCTCGCCGCGAATAAGAGGCTCGATACTCGATGAGCTTCGCAGTATGGACTGGGTGCCGCGATTGGTAAGAGCAAGGGCACACCAGCTTTCAAGGGCAACACATTCACTCGAAACACATCTTGGCAGAAAACCCACCGAAAAAGAAATCGCCGAAGAGCTGGAGATGGATATGGACGAATTCAACAGGCTCCAGCGGGATGCAAATGCAACCAGCCTTGTTTCGCTAACCACAAAATATAACGAAGGCGACAACGAAAAGGATATCCGTGAAATAGATGTTATAAAAGATGAAAGAAGTAAAAATCCCGTAATTGAAGCCCAAAAGCGTGATCTCAAGAATCTCCTTACCAAGGGATTGACCCGGGCGGAGCGACTTATCATTGTTTTATACTACTATGAAGAAATGACAATGAAGGAAATCGGTGCCACGCTCGATTTATCAGAGTCTCGCGTCTCACAGATGCATTCTTCGATAATTGCACGGTTAAAAGCCCAGATGAATACTCGAAAAAAGGAGTTTTCCGTAGGATAAAGAAAACATTTCCCGACCATTAATTGTTGTTTATTGCATTAATAATATTATAAATAAACGCCTTTTTTATTATTTTTTCCGCTTTTTTCATTTTTTCCCCATCCGATATTT